>NZ_JBLWEP010000192.1:0-2515 GCF_048287355.1 Candidatus Electronema sp. TJ | reverse complement strand
TTTTCTGAGGAGCAGTCATGACCCGTGATGACATCAAGTATTTGATTCTTGATATTATTCAAGAGATAGACGACGAGGCCGAATTTGACGGCTTGGAAGAGGACAAGCCGCTGCGCGACCAGCTTGATCTGGACTCAATGGATTTCCTCGACATCGTCATGGAGCTGCGCAAGCGGCACAAGCTGCAAATCCCGGAGGAGGATTATCCCCAGCTGGCGACCCTGATGAGCTGCGTCAACTACCTTGAACCAAAGCTGAAGGATGTCTGAGCACAGGTTAGACTGAACCACCCTTTGCCTACCGCTCTGCTGCAAGGCAGGTCTTTGGCCTGCCTCTGTTTTGAGTTCTCGCGCCGCTCTGGCGCAGCCCCGTTTCCTTGCAGATCATCATGGCTGACCATCAGCTTATCATCATCGGCGGCGGTCTGTCTGGGCTGGCCGCAGGTATCCGCGCCGCCCGCTTTGGGCAGAAGACCCTGATCGTCGAGCAGCACAGCCTGCCCGGCGGCCTCAATTCATACTACCTCCGCCAAGGGCATCTGCTGGAAACTGGCCTGCACGCGATGACCAACTTTGCTCCGCCAAGAGTGAAGCACGCGCCGTTGAACCGGCTTTTCCGCCAGCTTCAGCTTTCCCGCAAAGAATTCACCACCCACGAGCAGATCGAATCCGAGGTGCTCTTTCCCGGCATCACCCTCCGTTTCTCCAACGACTTGAACCTGCTCATAGAGGAGGTGGCTGATCATTTCCCGCTGGCTGTTGACCGCTTCCGCAGCCTTGTCCGCGAGGTGGATGCCTACGATCCCTTTGCCGAGCGGCCTTGGCAGTCGGCGCGGACCTTCCTGCGCAGCCGTCTGGCTGATCCGCTGCTGGAAGACATGCTTCTTCTGCCGCTGATGGTCTATGGCAATGCCGAGGAGGACGATATGGACATGGGCCAATTTGCCATCATGTTCCGGGCGGTCTTTCTCGAAGGCTTCTTCAGGCCAGCAGGGACGATCAAAGATTTGCTGGACAGGCTGTTGGCCCAATATAAAGCGTTCGGCGGAGAAATCCGCTTCCGCGCCCCAGTGTCTCATATCCTCACAGAGGGCGGCATAGTCCGGGGCATCAGCCTGCAAAGCGGCGAGGAACTGTTTGCCGAGGCCGTGCTGTCCACCGCAGGCATTCTTGGAACTGCCGAGATGAGCGGCTGGCCTTTGGAACCAGACCGCTACACTGGCAGGATGAGTTTTATGGAAACCATTACCCTGCTGCCAGAACTGCATCTTCCGCCAGAGCGCAGCGGCAAGACGATCATCTTTTACAATCAGCAGGAACGCCTGAACTATCACCGCCCAAGCGGCCCAATTGATCCGTCGTGGGGCGTGATCTGCTTCCCTAATAACTTCCAAGGCTTGGTGCAGAACAACCGCCCGGTGCAGGTGCGCGTGACCAATGCGGCCAATTACAATATCTGGCGACAGGCGAACGAAGCGGAGTACCGGCAGCTCAAGGAAGACTGCGGCCAGCAGTCAGCAGCGGCAGTGCGGCAAATCCTTGGTGATTACAGCCGTGATGCAGTTTTTCAGGACAGCTTCACGCCGTTGACTATCGAACGCTTCACCGGCAAATGCGCTGGCGCAGTCTATGGCAGCCCGGTGAAGATCAAGAGCGGCAAGACCCCGTGGCCGAACCTCTTCATTGCCGGAACCGATCAAGGCTATCTCGGCATAGTTGGCTCTATGTTGAGCGGGGTGACGATTGTCAATCAGCATCTGCTGAAGTGAATCAAATGGCAACAATGCGCAGACGAGGAACGCTGACCTCTTGGAATGATGAGAGAGGTTTTGGCTTTATCACTCCTGATGATGATGCCCGGCCAGTTTTTGTGCACATCAACGACTTCATTCGTCGTGGCAGCAGACGACCAACGCAGAATCAGGCCGTGAGCTATGTGCTGTCCTCAGGCAGCAAAGGACGGCCATGCGCGGCAGATGTTGCCTTTGCTGATGAACAGCCGCGCGCCAGCGGCATCGGCTCATCCATTATTGCACCGCTGTTTCTTGCCGCTGTCGCTTTCTCGTCGTTTCATCTGAACAAAATTCCCCGCCTGTTCTTCTGGTGGTATGTCATAGCCAGTTTGCTCACCTTCATCATCTATGCCAGAGACAAAGCAGCAGCCAAGAGCGGCAGCTGGCGCACACCTGAAAGCTCCCTCCATCTGCTTGCATTGCTCGGCGGCTGGCCGGGTGCTGTGCTTGCCCAGCAGGTATTGCGGCACAAATCAAAGAAGCAGTCATTTCGTGTAGTCTTTTGGATAACCGTCCTGCTGAACTGCGCTGCCTTTGCCATGCTGTTTATCCCAGAAGTAGCTGTTGAGGTGCAATATTGGTTGGATGTCAAGCTGAAATTCTGGTTCAGCAATACTGTGAAGCCTTTTCTTGTGAATCTATTAAAAATGCTGGCATGAACGACACAGCAGATATGAAACCAATCTGAGCCAGTCGCTTGGCCAGCATGTCTGAGCTGAAGAA
>NZ_JBLWEP010000191.1:0-2567 GCF_048287355.1 Candidatus Electronema sp. TJ | reverse complement strand
GCCATCGCGCCCGCTTGCCTTGTGCATACAGAGTTGTCCCCTTGGGCTGCCGTCCAGTGTTGCCGCTGGCGTGAAAGTGAGCGGGGGGCTTTATCTACGCATCAAGGTTTCTTGCCTTAGAGGCAGCGCAAGCTCTCCCCAGCTCGTATGATGGCAGCTAATCACCACATCTCGAAAGATACAAGGGGCAGTGCCTGCCCTCCTCATTCCAAGGCGAACACAGGGGTTCGCCCCTACGAGATGGACAAGCTGGCACTGGGCAAAGGAATCATTTTATGATGCTCCAGCTCTATGCAAGAGGTCTGTTCATTTCAGGGGGACAGTTTGATCGATTCCCAGTCCGCTGCCTTCCAACTGTGCCGCCTCTCGGAAGCAGGCCCTGATCGAGCCGCCAGCCGACGCGTTGAGCCGTCCATAGGGCAGCCGCACAGTCAGGCTGCTGTCGGAGACCGCAAGCGTGTCCTCGGCCAACGGCTCCAGCGACTGCTTCTGCTGGCCGTCAAGCCGGTAGAGGCTCGCGTAGGGTTTGTCTTTGGCCAGCAAAATTTCCAGATGCAAATCGTAGCCCGCCCGTCCTTCTTCGCCGGAGAGTGCTCCGCCGGTGGCCGGATTCAAATCAGTGTCGAAGTAAAAATTCACCAGCGGGTCAAAATCATCCTTCTGCGCTGCAAAATATTCGGCCAGCGGCTTGGCCAGCTCCACCGCAAGGACAAGTGCGCCCTGTTTGCCCTCCGATGAAACCTGCCTGATGTCCAGCAGGGGATTGCGCACATCGCCGACCGGGTCGCGCCAGATGATAAAGCCGTCCACTGAAGATACTGTCTGCACCGTCGGAGCGGTGTTGGAGGCGGATTCGCGGCGGGGCGGCAGCGGCAGGCTGATCCCCTGTTGTTCGGCGGTCTGTCTGATCTGCTCAAGCAGCTGCGTCCGAATCCGCTCCATGCTGTCCGGCAGCTTCGGCCCAAAGGCGACAAACAGGCCGATCAGCCACAGCAGCGGCAAAATAATGCCAACAAGGGCCATCGGCATCCACAGGCAGCGGCAGGTGCTGTCTGTGTCAATCTTGCCCGCAGCCTGCTTCAGGTCGCGGTATACTGTCACCATGAAGACGATCGAAAACATCATGATGAAAGGATGAAGCACCCTCAGCACGATCTGCTGGCCAGGAAACTGGACAACAAGCGGCAGCAAAGATAGCGGTATGATCAATCCTGCAACAGCCAAGGTCATCAGCAGCATTTTGAAAAAAGTATCCCACCAATGTCCGCGCACATAAAGACGGCTGGCCATGAGCGCGTCAATCCCGCGCCGATCCTCATCAATCATGACATAAATCCAGAATGACATGGAAACAGACAAAATCAGAGCAGGCAGAATGAGAAACAGGCTGGCGGTCAATAAAATGCCGAGATATAGGCTGCTGATCCAAAGCATCGGGAAAATATATTTCCAGCCAGTGCAAAGCGATTCAATAATGCCGTGCTGCTCATCTACAGCGGCGACAAATACCGAAGTCTGCGCCCAGCAGAACAGCAGAACAGCAATCAGAACCAAAAAAATGCCGCCGCCGAGCAGCTGCAGGGCGAAGGAATGCGCCAGTGCCTGCGACGGATCCGCAAGTATGCTCTGGATGTCGCTGTTGAAAAACTGCTGGAGCTTTGGTCCGTCCAGACCCAAGGCGAAAAAAACTCCTATGCCAAGACCAGCCAGCGTCAAGAGGGTAAACAGCTGGCCGAGCAGCGTGACCGCCAGCATCGGCAGAACTCGTTTCGCATACAGGCGGAACGCGGCGGCAAATATCTCGCCAATACTGCTGACCTCTCCTTTATTCGCCGTCGGCTGTGGTTTAGCGGCAGGCTTTTTCAGCGGCTGGGTGTTAGGGAGCGGAACTTTCGGAGGTGAGGGGCGTTTCATCATCGCAGGGGTTCAGCCGTTTGAGCTGCCTCGGTTTAGCTCCAGCAGGGAGCGGGCTTTATTTTCGGCAATGCCGGTCAGCAGAAGAGTTTTAGCGCGGCTGGCTTGGCCGCTCCTGATGACAACGGCGGATTTGGGCAGATGCAGCAGGGCGGCAATAAAATCAACTGCTGCCTTGTTCGCTTTGCCATCCACCGGCGGAGCAGCCAAACGCAGCTTCAGCGCATCGCCGTGCAGTCCTGCCAGCTCGGTGCGGGCTGCGCCGGGCTGAACATGCAGGGTGAGCAGCAGGCTGCCGTCAGCGCGGGTGCGCAGGCAGGACAGGACGTTTGAAGTCGGAACGTTCATGCCTCAATTGAAGCATATTTTCATGACTGAAGATAGACCAAGATGCTTTTTTACTTGCATGCCTGTCTCTGCGTCGAATAGCTGCGCCAAGCATGTGTTTAAAAATCTTTCGCCCTTGCTGCCTTGCGCAAGCCCCTGCTGCTTGCGCAAGAGGTCTGATGCAACCCGGCGGCAAGGAGAATGCTTCCGGCCCACTGCCGCTGTTCCTCGTCACGGTTTTGGTTTGGGAAAACGCATGTTCATCCCTCCTTGCGCCGCTGTGTGTTTCGCATCTGAACTGCCCGCCCGCATCTGCTGCGATGCCG
>NZ_JBLWEP010000190.1:0-2633 GCF_048287355.1 Candidatus Electronema sp. TJ | reverse complement strand
GCGCAGGGTTCAGGTATAGTGAGCATGTTTTTGACATGCTAAAACATCTGGCGGCACTTGCAACAAAAAAATGGGCAGGGAGAAAAACATGAGCAAGGCGTTTCAGGTCAACAAGACCTATGCGGAAATCAACGCCCGGATCAAAGCGGGCGAGGCGGTGGTGGTCACAGCGGATGAGATGGTGGGCATCGTCAAGAAGGAAGGCCCGGTTGAGGCGGCCCGACGGGTGGATGTGGTCACAACCGGCACCTTCTCGATCATGTGCTCGTCCGGCATGTTCTTCAACTTCGGCCAGACCAATCCGACCATCAAAGGGCAGAAGGTGTGGATGAACAAAGTGGCGGCCTATGCCGGCCTCGCGGCGGTGGATGCCTACATTGGCGCGACCGAGCCGACCGAAAACGACCCGCTCAATCAGGTCTATCCCGGCGAGTTCCGCTACGGCGGCGGCCATGTGATTGAGGACTTGGTGGCGGGCAAAAAGGTGCTGCTGGAGGTGAAAGCCTACCCAACCGACTGCTACGCCAACACCAAGATGCACAAGGAAGTCACCTTGGCGGATCTGCCCTATGCGTTGCTGTGCAATCCGCGCAATGGTTATCAGAATTACAACTGCGCGGTCAATCTCTCTGACCGCATTGTCTACACCTATATGGGCACGCTCAAGCCCAACTGCCGCAATGCCAATTATTGCAGCGCGGGCCAGCTCAGTCCGCTGCTCAATGATCCGCTGTATCGGACCATCGGCATTGGCACCCGCATCTTCCTCGGCGGCGGCGTGGGCTATGTCACCTTCCAAGGCACGCAGCATAATCCGGCGGCCCCGCGCGGCGACAACGGCGTGCCTGTCCGGCCTGCGGGCACGATGATGGTGCAGGGCGATTTGAAGAAGATGTCGCCGGAATGGCTGCGCGGAGTCAGCCTGCAAGGCTACGGCTGCTCCTTGGCGGTCGGCTTAGGCGTGCCTATCCCGATCCTCAATGAGGAGATGGCGCAGTTCACTGGCGTGTCGGATGAGGAAATCTTCACCCATGTCGTGGATTACGGCTACGACTACACCAACGGCGTGGCGAGAACCTACGGCAAAGTCAGCTACGCCCAGCTCAGAAGCGGAGAAATAGAGGTGGCTGGCAAAAAAGTGCCGACCTCGCCGCTCTCCTCGCTCACAGGCGCGAGAAAGATCGCAGAAACGCTGAAAAGCTGGATCCAGCAAGGCAAGTTTCATCTCGGCGAACCGGTGGAGTATTTTCCAACCGCTGATTTTTCCTTTGACAAGCCGGAGCCGCAGGAGTAACAGTAGGCCATGCGGCTCCACGAAAAGGCGGAGCTGCTCCGCAGGCGGCTGCGGGAATATCACCGCGTCGGCGTGGCTTTTTCCGGCGGCGCGGATTCCTCGCTTCTGCTGCGGATTGCTGTCGATGCTTTGGGCGCGGAGAACGTGCTTGCTCTCCACGCCCGCTCCTGCCTGCAAAGCAAGGCGGAGCAGGAACAGGCGGTTGCGCGGCTGGGCTTTTTGGCAGCTCGCTTGCAGATCATTGCTCTTCAGCCGCTGACGTGGCCGGAGTTCACTGCCAATCCGCCGGAACGCTGTTATTTGTGCAAGCGGCGCGTTTACAGCCGCTTTCTGGCGTTGCTGGCTGAAGAGAACATTGATATCCTGCTTGACGGCACCAATTTTGATGACCTTCAGCAGGGCGAAGCAGGAAGGCCCGGCCTGCGGGCAGTCGCCGAGCTTGCAGTGCGAACGCCTTTGGCTGACTGCGGTCTGAGCAAAGCGGAAGTGCGGGAACTGAGCCGCGAGCTGAAGTTAGACACATGGAACCAGCCTTCCGGCTCCTGCTTGGCAACACGCCTTCCTGCGGGCATGGCCATTACGGCAGAGCGGCTGGAGCAGGTTGCAGCGATGGAGCAGACGCTTGCTGATGCGGGGTTTTCCGGCTGCCGTGCGCGGCTGCTTGATGCAAGGACGGTCTGTCTTCAGCTGGCAGAGCAGGACATGGAGCGGAAGTCTGCGCTGGCGGTGTTGCGGAACCTGCGCGGCCTGCTGAACAGCGCAGGCGTGGAAAAGATATTTCTTGATCTCAATGGGCGTTGACAGAAAGAAATTTATCCTGTTAAATGCCTGTTGTTGAGGAACTGGCTGTTTCAAGCCTGCTGCGGACAGCAGGCACGTCAAAAAAAAGAAGAGAGGACAGAGATGAACAAAAAAGAATTGGTTGACTCAATGGCGGAAGCGGCAGATATCAGCAGGGCCGCAGCGGAGAAAGCGCTGAACAGCGCGTTGGATGGTATTTCTAATGCCTTGGCCAAAGGTGATAAAGTAACCTTAGTTGGATTCGGCACCTTTTCCGCAGTGAAACGGGCTGCCCGTCAGACCAAAAATCCGCGCACCCAGCAGCCGATTGAGATTCCAGCCAAGACCGCCGCCAAATTCAAGGCGGGCAGCAAACTGTCTGAGGCCGTCAACGCTGCCTGATTTTTTTCATCAGATTTTTTCTTGCCAAAAAAAGGTGAGCGTAGTATAAATGTGCGTGTCCTCTGGGATGCAGTCGGGAAGTGGCTCAGTCTGGTAGAGCACAGCGTTCGGGACGCTGGGGCCGGAGGTTCGAATCCTCTCTTCCCGACCATTTTTT
>NZ_JBLWEP010000189.1:0-2803 GCF_048287355.1 Candidatus Electronema sp. TJ | reverse complement strand
TTCCTGCGCCTCGATCCAAATTTGGTGCAGGGCATTTTAAACTTGGGATGCCGCAGCTGTCGGACAGGCAAGGCATCCATAAGATAGACAGGCCGCCTGAAAGACTGGCGGCAGAACATGCTCACCGGCGGCCATGCCGACCGGCAGGAGGAAGATCCGAGGACGAAAAGGATTTCTCGTTCCGCTCGAACTGACAGAACGAGGGAAGCAGCATCATTTCAGCTCTATTCCATCTCAACAGCAGAAGGAGACAGCATGGCGACATTTCCCACCCGTGAAGCGGACATCATGGCTCTGGCGCAAAACATCATCGCCGGAATGACGGACAATCCTGATTTTCCTGATCCGCCCCTGACACCGGCGGAGCTGCGCGCCCGGCTGGATGCGTTCAGCGGCTCGAGCGACGCGCAGGCGGCGGCTCAGTCTGCGGTGCAGCAGGCCACAGAAACCAAGCACGTTGATTTTGAAGAGCTGATTGCGGGCATGAAAGCCATGCTGCATTATGCCGAAGACGCGGTGCGCGGCAATGATGCCAAGCTGACCGCGCTGGGCTGGGGCGCGCGTTCGCCGCGCACGCCGCATGTGCCGCAGCTGCCTGGCCAGCCGCGCAATGTCAGGGCGCAGCAGCAGGGCGAGGGCAGCATAACGCTGGAGTGGGACGAGTCTGAGGACGGCGACGAAGCCGCCTGCTATAAGGCCGACCGCCGCAGCCAGGACAGCGGCGTGTGGAGCGCATGGCAGATCGTCGGCACAGCGGTCGGAACAAGCATTGTGCTGGCCGAGCAGCCGCGCGGCAGCGCACTGGAATTCCGCATCGTCGCCATCAACCGCGCAGGCGAAAGCCTGCCGAGCAACACGGTGACCGCCGTGCTGTGACAGCGCAATAATCTTACGCAAGCAGCAGGGGCGAAAAATTTTTCGCCCCTGCATCAAGGCGCAGCCGCCCGACGCAGGGGCAGTTATGCAAGAGGTCTGCTGAAAGGAGCGAATCATGGACTGGGCCGGAGTGATCAGCAATCCGCTGCTGCAAAATCTTCCGTTTAAAATTGAGCTGAACAAGTGGGGCAAGATTCTGATGAGTCCTGCCAGCAACAGCCACGGCCATCTTCAGTTTGAAATCGGTGCGCAGATCAAAGAGGGAAAGAAAAGACGCGGCAAGGTGATAATGGAATGCTCGATTCAGACATCGCAAGGAGTCAAGGTCGCTGATGTCGCGTGGGCATCGGATGATTTTTTTGCCCGTCACGGCTATGAAACGCCCTACAAACACGCCCCTGAAATCTGTGTTGAAATCATGTCGCCGTCAAATTCCGCAGGTGAGATGGAGGAGAAGATTGAGCTGTATCTTGCCAAAGGGGCAAAGGAAGTGTGGATAGTCAGCGAGAACGGCGGCATTGCCTATTTCAACTGCGAAGGGAAAATAAAGGAAAGCTTGGAGCTTCTTTGCTGAAAACATACCGCTTGTCATTAAAAATAAATAGTAGATAAGCACTGCTGCCAGTTTCTTTCTTTGTGAAAGAAGCCGGTCTTTTTTTTATCACCACAGCAATTATGAACCATTTCACCTACAAGAACGGCGAACTCTGCTGCGAGGACGTGCGCCTGCGCGACATCGCCAGCCAGATCGGCACTCCTTTTTATCTCTACAGCTCCGCCACGCTCAAACGGCATTTCACTGCTTTTGAAGCCGGCTTCAAGGGCATGGCCCACCAAACCTGCTTTGCGGTCAAAGCCTGCTCGAACATCGCTGTTCTCAATCTCTTCGCCAAGCTGGGCGGCGGAGCGGACATTGTCTCCGGCGGCGAGCTGTTCCGCGCTCTCAAGGCCGGGGTGGAGCCGCAGCGGATCATTTATTCCGGCGTGGGCAAGAGCCGCCGGGAGCTAGCTGAGGCCTTGCAGGCAGGCATTCTCATGTTCAATGTTGAGTCGCCGCAGGAGCTGGACCGGCTGAACGAAGTTGCGGCGGAACTGCAAACTCGCGCCCGCATCGCCTTCCGCATCAACCCGGATGTTGACCCGAAGACGCACGCCTATATCTCCACTGGTCTGGCGAAGAACAAGTTCGGCATCCCGGTGACAGAAGCCTTGCAGGAGTATCTGCGGGCCAAGACAATGGCGCATATTGAGATAGTCGGCGTGAGCTGCCATATCGGCTCGCAGCTGACGCAGATTGATCCCTTCATTGAGGCACTGCGCAAGGTCAAAGCCTTCATCGCCAAACTCAATCAGGAAGGCATTCAGATCAAATATGTGGACATGGGCGGAGGCATCGGCATTCCTTATGACGACGAGCAGCCGCCGCATCCCATTGATTACGCTGCTGCGGTGCGCGCCGAGCTGGCAGGCATGGACTGCATCCTGATTCTGGAGCCGGGCCGTGTGCTGGTCGGCAACGCGGGCATTCTGGTCACTGAGGTGCAGTACACCAAGGTCAACAGCGGCGGCGAGAAGGCGAAACGATTCATCATTGTGGACGCGGCCATGAACGATCTGGCCCGGCCCTCGCTCTATGGCGCGTATCATGAAATCCTGCCCGTGCGGGAGCCAGCAGCGGACAGCGGACAGCAGCAGGCGGATGTGGTCGGCCCGATCTGCGAGAGCGGCGATTTCCTGGCAAAGGACAGGCTGCTGCCGGACGTGCGGCCCGGCGAACTGCTGGCCGTGATGAGCAGCGGGGCTTACGGCTTTTCCATGTCCTCCACCTACAATTCCCGGCCCAGAGCGGCTGAGGTCTTAGTCAGCGGCGGCAGCTTTGAGGTCATCCGCCAGAGGGAAAGCTACGATGATCTGGTGCGCGGCGAGG
>NZ_JBLWEP010000188.1:0-2836 GCF_048287355.1 Candidatus Electronema sp. TJ | reverse complement strand
ATGCTCCAGCTGTATATGCCGATCACGTTAAACAGATTATTTCGATCTACTATGTGTCATCTTTCCCGATGACTGTTTTGAACGAGGAATGTATTTTCTGTTGATTCATCTCAGAAAGCTGCCGCATACGGCGCATATCGTTCTGCGCAGCAGCCCCTCCTCCAGTGCGGCGCGCATGACTTGCTCCGGCGCGGGCACACCTGTCCAGATGCGAAACTGTTCCGCGCCCTGATGGAGCAGCATGGCAAGGCCGTCAACAGTGCGGCAGCCTGCGGTCTTGGCCTTATTCAGTAGACGGGTCTCCAGCGGAGCGTAAACAATATCCATCACAGCAGAAAATTTGCTCAACAGGTGCGGTGGAATGATGATGCCCTCTGTGTTCGGCTCCATGCCCACCGACGTGGTGTTGATGAACACATCCGCTGTCAGCCAAGGCAGATCATCCAGCGCGATGAACTCGCTGTTCAGCCACTGCGCCAGCTCTTGACCGCTTTCCGCTGTCCGGTTGGTGATCACCACCTCCGCGCCCGCCTCGATCAGGCCGAAACCGACGGCCTTGGCCGCGCCGCCCGCGCCCGCCACCACCACCCGTTTGCCGCGCAGTTCAACTTGAGCCGCCGCCAAAGCCGCGTTGGCTCCCAGCCAGTCGGTGTTGAAGCCCCGAACTATCGTCCTGCCTTCGGAATCCTGCCGCAGGAGCAGGGTGTTGACCGCGCCGATTTTGTCAGCTACAGGGTCCAGCTCGTCTAAAAAAGGAATAACCGCCTCCTTGTGGGGCACCGTGACGCTCGCGCCCCTGAAGCCAAGGCTGCGCAGGCCGCTCATCGCCTGCGCCACGTCGTTCACCGGCATTGGCACATACACCCGGTTCATGCCCAAGCTAGCAAAGGCGGCGTTGTGCATGGCCGGACTGAGCGAGTGACGCACCGGATTGCCGATGATGCCGAAGAGTTCAGTGCTGCCGTTGATCTGTGGCATGAGGTTCACCTTGCTTCTGTTTGAGAAACATGCAGGAGGCTGGCTCATCCGCCCCCTGCTGCACAATCAGCATCGCCGCGACAATCAGCACCAAACCCGGCAGCACCTGCGCCGAGGGCAGCGGATGGCCGCAGAACCATTCAACTGCCAAAATGAAGGGCGGATAAAGATAGCTGTAGGCCATGACTCTGGTCGGACCGAGCCGCAGGGTGCAGAACTGGCTGAGGAAAAAGCTGATGATGGTGCAGAACACGGCTAAATAGGCGGTTCCAGCCCAGACGGTCAGCGAGATGTCACGCCACGGCACATCGGGCAGGCGCGGCCCGGCCAGAATCAGCAGCCAGCCGCTGCCGGTGACTAAAATCCAGAAGGTCATCACGCTCATCGGCTCGTCGCGGTGAAAGAGTCTGACCAAAGGCGTGTAAAAAGCCATTAGCAGGCAGCTGAGAAAGAAGAGCGGATCGCCGGGATTGAGGTCAAAGGCCAGCAGCCGCTCCATGCTGCCGTGAAACAGCACCCAGATTGCGCCGACAGTGGCGGGAATCATCGCCAGAAGGCGATTACGACCCAGACGCTCGCGCAGCAGCACTGCGCTGTACAGGCCGGAGATGCTTGGCACCAAGGTGAATATCACGCCGGTGTTGAGGGCGGTGGTCGAACGCAGGGAAAGATACATCAGCCAGAAGAATCCGGTCAGGGTGAAGCTGATGCAGGCGTAGCCAAAGAGCTGCTGCCAGCAGGGCAGGCGCAGGCTGTTTCGCCAAGCGGTCAGGGGCATGAAGAGCAAGGCGGCCAAAACGAAGCGGATCAAGGTCAGCACCGCCGGATCCATGCCGTCCGCCACCGCCTTGCTGACCGTGAATGAGGTGGCGATCAGCATCGCGGCCAGCAGCATCAGTGCGTGAATCCGCCAGATTGTTCCGAGCTGTCTCATCGGGCATGAAAGTTGATCTGAGTATGCAGCAGTGTATGCTCGGCAGCAAGGGATGTCAAGCTTTGCGGCGCATCCGCGCAAGAACCAATGGTGATTTATGAGCGGCGTTTAAAAAATAGATTGAATTATTCATGAAAACAATATAAAATCTGACGCTTGTTTCCAGATTGGCCTCCTCCGCCCGGCTTCGAAAGAGATGAATGCCGAGTCCATGCCTGTTCGATGAAAAATCAACAAGAACACACGTTATGTATGCCGATTGGAACTTCAGAAAAGATGGAAGTGGAATGTATTAAATACGGCGAAAAGATGGATTCCGCTGATGCGGCGTGCAGGCATCCCGGCGATTACTGCCAATACAGAACATCCTGCATGATTCAGTTCATCGAGAGGGAAAACCGGGGAAAAGATCAAGCGGAGAAACAGGAAAACAAGGCTGGCTGAGCGGTTATGTGTTTTCTTGGCAAATTATTTGGCAGCAAAAGCAAGCAGTCCGCGCCGCCAGCAGCGCGTCCTCCCCGTCCTGAAGGCTGGAATTTTACCTATGCCGATTTGATGGCCGAAATGAAGGCTGGAAAGCGGCATTCGATCGGGCAGCCGGAGCTGGATTGGGCGCGTGATTACGAACGCAGCCTGATTCCGGCGGAAATGCGCTTTCCGCAGAAAGGCGATGTGTACGAAGCCCTTCAGGACATGGAAGTTGAGTTCATGACCGCATGGGCTGCGCCGTTCACGGGCGGCGGCAAAGGAATACTCATGCAAGGCGAGCGGGTGATTGTGCATTTTGAACCTGCTGAGGCGAAGCCGATTGGGGCGTATGCGAAGGCTGTGGAATATAAAGCGGTTGAAGAGCGCATGGTTCCTGCAAGCGAACGAACTTCGCGGAAGTATGGAGGATTTTATTTCTATTTCAGCACGGTTGAG
>NZ_JBLWEP010000187.1:0-2858 GCF_048287355.1 Candidatus Electronema sp. TJ | reverse complement strand
AGGCCGGGGCTGAAGATATTGTTTACGGCACGCCGGTGCTGCCCGGCGCGATGTTTCTTTGCGCTCGGATCGGCCAGGCGGCGGTGCTCGGCTTGCCTGCCTGCGGCATGTTCCACAAGATCACGGTCTTTGATCTGATCCTGCCGCGCATTCTTGCCGGAGAACGCCTCAGCCGTGCAGACTTCGCAGCCATGGGCCACGGCGGTCTCTGCCGCAATTGCGCTGTCTGCCATTACCCGATCTGCAATTTCGGCAAATAAATTACCCCGCCGCCGCCCCAAGGGGGCGGCGGGGTAATTTATTTGAGAGGGGACGATATTCAGAAAACGCCTGATCAACGGATTTAACCCACTACCTAATAGTTCTATAGCTGAAGCAGTATACAGTTATGCGAAATATACCATTAGCGTTCGCTCAGAGTGCTTGCGCCAACAAACACTCTGAGCGGAATTGAAGCCTGAACCTGCCGCAGGATGCGCTTTCAAGTTATATTGCTCCAGCCATATTTAATAGAATAGAGCATTTTGTGTGAGAAAAGCAAGAGAAAATGGTCTGATCTGAAAATTGGAAGATACAAGCAGCTCTGTCCTGCCCATCAAATGCATGCATTCGTGCGCAGGGGCACCGCAAGGACGAAAAATCTTTCGCCCACGTGATGCCAGCGGGGCATGTGCGGCTCCGTGTTTGAAAAGAGGTGCTACAGCAGATGGGTGTCCTGCGGCAGCTCCCAAAATCCTGAACGTTTGAAAGTCATGAGCATGACCTTCAGATAGTCATGCACATGACCTTCGGACAGTCATGAGCATGGGATTCGGCAGGCCGCGCTTCCGTAAGCATTTTCCGCAGTGCCCGTCAAGCGGCGGCGCATGGCGGGGCTTGGCTGGAATTACGCCTGCCCGGCCAGCGGATGCGGGAGAATCATGCCGACATCAGGAGTCAGCCCTCGCCCGCTGCTGTCCTGCTGCTTGGGCCGAGTGAAGACGGCCTTACTCAGCTCTGCGCCTGCGGGCAGCTGCTGGCATTCCCGGAAGACTAATGCCTTGCAGCCGCCGCACTTATGCGGATCAAGGTTCTTGTGGATGGCGGTAATGGCTTTGCTTTTCTCGTCAAAGAAGTTGCCGCTGCCGATCTTCTTGATGAAGCCTGACTTCGCCGCTGTTTCATAAACCGCAGGCTTCATGTCCACAAAGTAGAGGCCGCCGTTGAGCTTTTTCAAACGGCTGTGCTCTGCCGCCAAGGCCTCCGCGCCAGCCAGATCAATCATATTGATGCCTGTGGCGATGATCAAGATATTGTGAATGCCCTCTTTGTCGGAAATCTCGGCAATGCGGTTCTGAATGCGGGTGATGGAGCCGAAGTAAACTGAACGGTCAATGCGGATGATTTTCAGCTGCGGGCATTCGCGCAGCGGCTTCTGGTCAAGGGTGACAAACTTCCTGTTGTTCTCGTCAGAAGCGTCAATGGACAAGGCAGGAATCTCCGGGATGGACGTTTTTGCCAAAAACAGCACCAGCGAGAGCAGCACGCCAAGATAAATGGCGAACTCCAGCTCTAGGAACAGGGTGGCGAAGAAGGTGGTCATCAGTATTGCGGATTCGGACTTGCTGAACTCCAGCACATGCTTGATATGATGAAAATCAATCAGGTTGTAGGCGACCAAGAGGATGACTCCGCCCATCGCGGCGATAGGCAGATATTTCGCCAGCGGGGCGATCAAGAGGATGATGCCAGCCAAGGCGACAGCGGCGAAGACGGCGGACAGCGGCGTTTTTGCGCCTGCCTCATAGTTGATGCCGGAGCGTGTGAAGGAACCGGAGCCTGCGTAGCTGGAGAAAAAGCTGCCGACTAGATTTGACATGCCTTGGCCGATGAATTCCTGATTGGCGTTAATGCGCTGGCCAGATTTGGTGGCCACAGCCCGGCTGATGGACACCGCTTCGATCAGGCCAAGCAGGGCGACAGCGAAGGCTTGCGCAGCAAGGGATTTGATGGTTGCCAGCGAGAGGTCAGGCATGGAGAGCGGCGGCAGCTGGGCCGGAATCTCGCCGACAAACTTGATGCCCTCGGCAAAGGTGCTGAGATACACGGCCAAGACGCTGCCGACAATCAGACCGACCAGCAGGTTCGGTGCCTTCCGCATGAATTTTTTCACCGCAACAGACACCGCCAGCGTGACAGCGGCGATGATCAGCAGATAGATGTTCAGCTGGCCGATGCCATGAATCAGCGCGGCCCAAGTGTGCAGGAATTCTGAGCCGCTCTTGATCGGAATGCCGGTGATGTGCTTGAGCTGGCTGGTGGCGATGAGCACTGCGGCTCCGGCGGTGAAGCCGATCACCACGGTGTGCGAAACAAAATTAACCAGCACGCCGAGCCGCGCCAGCCCAAAAGCAAGCTGATAGACTCCGGCAAGGAAGGTCAGCGTCAGGGCAAGAGAGATAAATTCGGGCGAGCCTGGGGTTGCGTACTGGCTGATGGCCGAGAAGACGACAATGGAGATGGCTGTGGTCGGCCCGGAGATCAGGTGAAAGGAAGAGCCGAAGAGCGCGGCAATGATCGGGGTGATCATCGCTGTGTAGAGACCGTATTCCGGCGGCATTCCGGCAATGGTGGCAAAGGCCACGCCCTGCGGCAGCACGATCACAGCGCCGGTCAGCCCAGCGAAGATGTCCGCCTTGAGGCTCTCCTTGCTGATCAGCTTGAACCACGAGAGAAAAGGAAACAACGCTTGCAGCTTCATAAACAACACCCTCCAATAAGAGAAATATGACGAATGGCCTGTCCTGCGGCCAGTCTTGCGCAATAGAGCCGGAGCATCATAAAATGACTTAAGTGCCCTTCCGGGCACAGCAAGGAAG
>NZ_JBLWEP010000186.1:0-2863 GCF_048287355.1 Candidatus Electronema sp. TJ | reverse complement strand
CCCTCCTTGGAGAGAGCAGTTTAACACCTTTCAGGCATTAGTGGGATAGGTTCAAGGAAATGGGCATTGCGCCGAAGTGAGATGAGGCGGAACAGGTAGGGTGAACGAAAGGCGGGTTGCGTGAGCGGCTCGCCTTGTTCTTTTTTGTTATTCAAAAAAAATCATGAAACGAGAGGGCGTTACTGCTTCCGCAATTTTCTGAGAAGTAATTCAGCCAAGCGATCAACAGACCTTTCTTCCCATTGTTTCTGAAATAAATACAAAATCAACAAATTGGGAATATTTTGCTCCTATGTCCGAGGAGAGCAGTGCAACGAAAGCGATGTAGATGTCCTGATTGATTACGAAGAAGCACCAAGTTTGATTGCTCTGATCGAAATGGAAAACATCTCCTCCTGCCTTTTTTTGACCGCTTGACTGCGCTTCAGCCGCACTTTATGATGAGGCGTTCTGTTTGATCCGAGCAGTCAGCGCAGCCAGCTGAAACAACTGCTTGTCCGCCTCACCTCAACAAAGGGATTGCCCCATGCTCAAAACGCTTCTTTCCGGCCTGCTGCTGGCCGCGCTCGCTCTTTTTGCTCCGCAGGACGGCCTTGCCGCGCACGGCGTGTCCATTGACGGCAAGCTGAAATATCCTGCCGGATATGCGCAGTTTGACTACACCTCTCCTGCGGCGAAGAAAGGCGGTGCCTTGACGCTGCACGACATTGGCAGCTTTGACAAGATGAACCCGTTCACCCTGAAAGGTACGCCGCCCTTCGGCTTGGACAGCTTCATTTTCGAGACGCTGGCTGTGAGCAGCTTGGACGAGCCGTTTGCCGCCTACGGTCTGATCGCCAAAGACATCGAGCTGGCGGCGGACAAGAAATCCGTCACGTTCACCTTGAACGAGCAGGCCAAGTTTGCGGACGGCAGTGCTGTGACTGCGGAGGATGTCAAGTTCTCCCTCGAGACGCTGAAGAGCGACAAGGCGCATCCTTTTTACCAGATGTACTATCAGGACATCAGCGGCGCGGAGGTGCTGGAGCCGCTGAAGATCCGCTTCAACTTTGCCAAGGTCAACCGCGAGCTGCACCTGATCGCCTCTCAATTGCCGGTGCTGAGCAAGAAGTTTTACCAGCAGCACGGCTTCGGCGAGGGAAGCAAGGCTGATCCCATGCTGCCGCCGCTCGGTTCCGGGCCATACCTTGTCAAGGAAGTCAATCCGGGAAAGACCATCACCTACGCCCGCAACCCGAAGCACTGGGCCGCTGATCACCCGGCCCGCAAAGGGATGTTCAACTTCGACACCGTCACGATCAAGTATTTCAAAGATCAGGTGGTGGGCGTGGAGGCGTTCAAGGCGGGCGAGTTTGATTTCATGTGGGCGAACGTGGCCAAGCAGTGGCAGCGCGATCTGACTGGCCATCTCTTTGACAGCGGCAAGCTGGTGCGGAAAGAATTTCCGCATCACAACAATGCCGGCATGCAGGGCTTTCTCTGCAACACCCGGCGGCCCTTGTTCAGCAGCCGCAAGGTGCGGCAGGCGTTGGGTCTGGCGTTTGATTTTGAATGGGCCAACGAGGCGCTCTTTTACGGCCAATACACAAGAAACAACTCCTACTTCAGCAATTCCGACTTGGCGGCGACAGGTTTGCCCGGAGAAGCCGAGCTGAAATTGCTCAAGCCGCTGCAAGAGAAATACCCAAACGACATGCCGCCGGAGGTGTTCACGCAGCCGCTGACCGCGCCGAGCACTGCGCCGCCGAACAGTCTGCGCGGCAATCTCAAGCAGGCGCAGCAGCTCTTGGCGGAAGAAGGCTGGACAGTGCAGAATGGAGCGTTGACCAAGGACGGCAAGCCGTTCGAGTTTGAAATCCTGCTCACCGGCTCCTTCTTTGACAGAGTGATGGCCCCGTATGTGAAGAATCTGGCCAAGCTGGGCATCAAGGCCGAATACCGGACTATTGATCCGGCCCTGTACGAAGACCGGATCAAGAAATTCGATTTTGACATGGTGGTGCACAGCGTTGGTCAGTCGCAGTCGCCAGGCAACGAGCAGCGCGACCACTGGGCTTCGTCCTCCGCCGAGCGGCAAGGGTCAGGCAACTTGGCTGGAATCAAGTCGCCGGTGGTGGACAGCTTGGTGGACGCGCTGATCTACGCGGACAATCAGAGTGATCTCACCGCCGCCTGCAAAGCTCTTGACCGGGTGCTGTGGCACAGCCATTACATGGTGCCGAACTGGTACCTTGCCTATCATCGGGTGGCCTTCGCCAACAAGTTCAAGATGCCGGACAAGCTGCCGCTCTATTACAATCCCTATAATCTGCTGTGGACATGGTGGACGGAGCAAGGGAAGTGATCCGCATCGCCCTGCCGGATGCGGCGGCAACAGCGGAGCTGGGCAAAAAGCTGGGGCAGCTGGCCCGCAGCGGCGACGTGATCCTTCTGCATGGCGGTCTTGGCGCAGGCAAAACCACGCTGACTCAAGCCATTGCCGCTGGACTGGCCGTGCCTGCGGAGGAGCATGTCAGCAGCCCCTCGTTTGCCCTGCTGCATGAGTACAAAGGAGGCCGCCTGCCGCTGTTCCATCTTGATTTATGGCGGCTGGCAGGTGAGGATGACGTGGAAGGGGCAGGGCTGCTTGATTATATTGGCGGCCCTGGCCTGACGGTGATTGAATGGCCGGCACGTCTGGGCAGCTTGACTCCGGCGCAGCGGCTGGATGTCTTTCTGGAAACGGTCAGCGAGACAGAGAGGGCGTGCAGGCTGACAGGCTGGGACGGACGGACAGAGCTGTGCGCCCTCATTGCTCCTGATCCGGCTTGAATCCGCCCGCCCACGAGATCAGCAGGGCGGCCAAGGCGAAATCATCCAGCAC
>NZ_JBLWEP010000185.1:0-3051 GCF_048287355.1 Candidatus Electronema sp. TJ | reverse complement strand
GTAATCAACGTCCCCACCTGCTCGCCTGCCGCAGCGCGGGCGATGTTGCCTTCCTTCTTCATATTAAAGACCAGCACCGGCAGATTGTTGTCACGAGCCAGCGAAATGCCCGCCGCATCCATGACGCGAAGCTGATCTTGCAAAACCTTGGTGTAGGTCAGGCGGTCAAAGCGGACAGCATTCTTGTCCTTCTCCGGGTCGCGGTCATACACCCCGTCCACCCGCGTGGCCTTCATCATCACATCCGCGCCGATTTCAAGAGCGCGCAGCACGCCGCCGGTGTCGGTGGTGAAATAAGGATTGCCCGTGCCGGCAGCGAAGATCACCGCCCTGCCCTGCTCCAAATGCGCCAAAGCACCGGCGCGAGTGTACGGCTCGCAGACATTTTGCATGGCAATGGCCGACAGCACTCGGCAGGGCACGCCGATCCGCTCCAGCCCGTCCTGCATGGCCAAGGCGTTGAGCACCGTGGCCAGCATTCCCATGTTGTCGGCGACAGCGCGGTTCATGCCGCCTGCGGCCCCGGCCACGCCCCGGAAGATGTTGCCCGCGCCGATGACCAAGCCCAGCTGCACGCCCTGCTGATGCACCGTCTTGATTTCCTGCGCAACAAACTGAATCATGGCCGGGCTGATGCCGTAGGCTCCGTCGCCCATCAGGGCCTCGCCGCTGATCTTGAGAAGGATGCGCTTGCACTTCATGGTCTTGGAATCTCCGTCAGATGTGGGAAGAGGAAAGGGCGCGGGCCGCAGCGCGTCTTGCCCCGGCTGCCGCTGGCCGGGGACTTGGTTTTCTCACGCGCCGAGCTGATAGCGGGCGAAGCGTTTCACGGTGATATTCTCGCCCATCTTGGCGACCAGCTCGTTGAGCAGGTCTTGAATCGCGACATCAGGATTCTTGACGAACTTCTGCTCCAGCAGGCAGTTTTCGGCCACAAACTTATCGATCTTGCCGTCAACGATCTTGGCGACGATGTTCTCCGGCTTGGATTTGCCGGTCTTGGCCTCTTCCTCTTTGATCTGGCTGATGTACACGTCGCGCTCGCGGGCGATCATCTCCTGCGGCATGTCCTCGCGGCGGATGGCCACCGGATTGGCGGCGGCGATGTGCATGGCCACGTCTTTGGCAAAGGCTTTGAACTGATCGGTCTTGGCGACAAAATCCGTCTCGCAGCCGACTTCGACCAGCACGCCCAGCTTGCCGACTCCGTGGATGTAGCACTCGATCACGCCTTCAGAGGTGGCGCGGCCTGAACGTTTCGCGGCTACAGCCAAGCCCTTCTGGCGGAGAAAGTCAACCGCTTTCTCCATGTCGCCCTTGGTCTCGGCCAGAGCCTTTTTGCAGTCCATCATGCCCGCGTTGGTCTTCTCGCGCAGCTCTTTGACCATTTGGCTGGTTATTTCCATTCTTGTCTCCTTAAAAAAATCATCCGGGACAGCGTGCCCGGCTCAATCGTTGGATGAAAAGGGCGGCTGCAAAAGCCGCCCCTCTGCGCTGCGTCAGACAGCAGGCTCGGCGAAGGCGGTGGCGGTCATGGCCGCTTCCAGCTCGTCAATATTGCCCGAAACTGCCTCGCCAGAAATGCCTCTGCCCTCGAGAATGGCATCCGCAGCCTGTCCGGCGATCAGGCGCACGGCGCGGATCGCGTCGTCGTTGCCAGGAATCAGGTAGTCAACGCCGTCCGGGTTGCAGTTGGTGTCGGTCAGAGCGACCACAGGGATGCCCAGCTTCCGCGCCTCGTCGACTGCGATCTCCTCCTTGCGGGGATCGATGATGAAGAGCACGTCCGGCAGCTTGCGCATGTCTTTGATGCCGCCGACGTTGCGCTCCAGCTTGATCCGCTCCTTCTCCATCAGCAGGACTTCATGCTTGGGGAAGCGGTTGATGCTGCCGTCCTTCTGCATGGCCTCGATCTTCTTCAGCCGGTCGACCGAATTTTTGATGGTCTGGAAGTTGGTCATCATGCCGCCGAGCCAGCGGTGATTGACATAGTACATGCCGCAGCGCTGGGCCTCTTCCTTGATCACCGCCTGCGACTGACGCTTGGTGCCGACAAAGAGAATGCTGCCGCCGTTGGCCGCGACATCGGTCAGATAGGCGCAGGCCTTGCGGAACATCCGCATGGTCGCATCAAGGTTGATGATGTAGATGCCGTTGCGCGGGCCATAGATGAACGGTTTCATCTTCGGGTTCCAGCGCCGGGTCTGATGTCCGAAATGCAGACCGGCCTCAAGCATCTGCCGCATGGTGACTGTCACTGCCATTATTGCTCCTTTCCTGCTTTATGGTTGTTCCTCCACTCCAAGTCCGATTCCGCTCAGGGAACACCAAAGGACGATGCCGGAGTGTGCGTGATAGGGGCAGCCGCCCGTCGTGCAGCGGCTGCATGTTGCTTGGAAACTGCTTTTATTACCACAAACTGAAACGGACAGCAAGAACATCCTGTTGCAATGCGGCAAGGAAAATGTGCTCCGTCTCTGCCGCAGGCTTCGTCTTCTTCTTGAAACGGACAATCTCACCGCTGCGGCCGCCGCCCGCCATCTCGTCTTCGCTGCTGTCCTTGCCGCGCTTCACGCCGACTGCGGCCAGCATCCGCGAGGACAGAAAACGCAGCTCCCTTGCAGCCGCCTTGAAGTTGCTGCCCAAGCCGTCTGCCTTGGCAATCTTGGCGGGACAGTCGGCTTGGGCGAGGCTGTTGTCCAAATCCAGATTCTGATCAATCGCTTTGAGATTGGCGGCCTGCTGCTGGGCATCAGCAACGATCTGCGAGCCTTTTCGTTTGAAGGCCACGAGCTTTCCTTCGTGATGAACGTGGTTTTCCACGTTGCAGAGGAGCTTGCGGACGTTCGGATGCTGTTTTTAGACGTTGCGATGCTGCTTTCAAACGTGCAAAAGCTGCATTCACACGTCTAAAAGCTCCGTTTGGACATGCAAAAGCAGCTTTCAGACATCTGAATGCTGCTTTTAAACATAGGAACGCAGCTTTTATACGTTGCAAAGCTCCATGCAGATGTTTGAATGCAGCTTTTAAACGTCTGAACAGAGCATTTG
>NZ_JBLWEP010000184.1:0-3085 GCF_048287355.1 Candidatus Electronema sp. TJ | reverse complement strand
ATGTCCGCCGGAAGCTGCTTGGTGGTGGTGTCCAAGCTGATCCACTGTCCCTGAATGCAGACCTCGTTCCAGGCATGATAATAAAAGGCATTTTTCTGCAAGGTCACGCCTGCGGCGATGGCGGTCGGGATGCCGAGACTGCGGCTGAGGGCGGCGAAAAGAGCGGCGTGCTCGTTGCAGTCGCCGAGGCGGCTGTCCAGCGTGGTCAGCGCGTCAGGCAGGCCGATCACAGGCCGCTTCTCGATGTTTTTATACACCCAGTCGGTCAGCAGTCTGACCTGTTTGACCGGATCGGTCTCGCCGCCGACAATCTCCTTGGCCTTGGCGATGATTTTCGCATCCTCCGCCTGCAGATAGCGGCTGCCGCGCAGATGCTTCTCTTCTGCCCCGCAGTTTTCCTGGCCGTCAGCCTGCGGAGGAAAGACCTCCTTGCGCACTGTCAGCCTGCCGTCCGCGAACTGCTGCCGTCCGCCGTTCAGCTCCACCTTGGCCTCGGCAGGAAAACGGAGCTGATAGACTGCTGCCGCGCTGTCTTCCGGCGGCAGCTTGCCCGAAGGCTGCACCGCCACGGCTGCCAGCAGCTCGTTGCCGCCCGCCTCAATGTTCATCGCCTTGAACTTCGGCTCAGCCTCATAGACAAAGCCCGCAGGCGAGTCCTGCTTGATGATTTTGCCCTGCTCGTCGAGCCAAAAATGGGTGCTTATGCCGGAATAGGACTCGGTGAACTCATGCAGATTGTACACCCGCCCGCCGATCAGCTCCTTGTCCGGCCCTTTGTAGGTGACGACCGATTCGTGCTGGGTCAAAGAGAAGGGATCAAAAAAAGGCACCTTCAGCTTCTCGCCCGCCTTGCTCATTTTGGCCAGCAGATAGCCGCGCTGGTTGAGCGGCAGCAAGGGCGTGTCCGGCAGGGTGACGCTGTCCTTGATCACTGTCCGGCCTGTGTCCAAGGTGAAACGCACGACGCGGCCCTCTGCCTTTCCTTCAGCCTTGGTGCTGTAAAAAGGCGAGGTGAAGGCGAACTGAAAGCTCTTCAGCCGCATCCCGCTGTCCACATCCGCGCTGAGTTCCATGTCCACCGGCTGCACACTGCTGAGCACCTTCAGCTTGAGCGAGGCTTGCTGGTGAATGCGGAAGCCGCCGTCAACCGGACGCACGTCCTCCATCACCCAGCCGATGCGCTTGGTGTTCAGATGCACGCCGTAGTATTGCTGATATTTGGCCTGCACCAAGACAGCCTGCTCGCCGCTGTCCAGCGCGGCGACAAAGAAATCCCGCCGCGCCAGCAGGAGCAGCAGAAGCAGCCAGCCGAAAATGACGGCGTATTTAAACCAGCGGAACGTAATCATGGCGCAAGATCAGGGGAAAGATTCGCAGGGCTGTATGGAAAAGCATACCGCGCCGCTGCCGGGCCGTCAACCTGGCGGCGGCATGCGGCTCAGTCCTGCGGAGCAAGCAGACGGAGAAAACGCTGTTCGTAAAACAGCCCAGCCGGGCCGGTGGTGTGCGGCGTGTAAGGCAGCAGGCCGTCACTGTTTCCGGCGATGCTGTCAAAGCCGCCGATGATCGCGCCCTGCCCGTCAGCAGCGGAAAGACGCAGATCGAGAAGGGGCCGGAAGACTTTGATCATCCCGTCCTTGTCCTGCCGGATGAGCATGTTCTCCCAGCGGCGCAGGCCGTAGCCTTGCAGCCACACGCCCGGCTTTTTTTCGCCGGTCAGAGTGTCGCGCATGACCGGCTTCTCCTCGCTGCCAGCAAGAAAGGCCTCCGCTTCCGCATTGCTCTGCACAGTCAGCGAACTCCACGCATCGGTGTCAGACGAGTAGGTGAGCAGCAGATGCGTGCCCTGATCGTTGAAGCTCCACTGGGCGTGGCAGACCTGACAGGCGACCTTGCCGCCGTATTGCGCATGGGCAGGATGCTGAAGCCGGGGAACAGGATGCTCTTTGCCGTCGGCCCGGCCGGTCAGCATGAGCTGGCCGCCTTCCTGCCGCAGGTTTTTCAGCGGCGGAATCTGGCCGGGCTGGGGATCGTGGCAGGCCGCGCAGCTCACCGCCGCCTGTTTGCCGGACAGCTCCGCGCCGCTGTGGCAGTCAAGACAGGTCAGGCCGCGCTGCCGGTGAATGTCTTGAGCGAGATCGTGCTGCTCCACGCCGTAAGGACGGAGATGCGGAGCCTTGGTGACCTGCGGCGAGCGGAAATCGCTGCCAAGGTCGTGTTCGTGCATTCCGGCGAAATCGCCGCCCACACGGTTGCCGTAATGACAGCTCAGGCATTGCTGCTCGCCGGGCAGGCTGAAGGCGTGGCTGTCGAGTTTGCCGTCTGTTGTGCGCAGATGACAGGCCGCGCAGCCGGTTCCCCGCTGTGTGAGCGGGTAGCTGTCGCCTGCTGTGCCCGGATGGCAGCGCAGGCAGCGGCGGCGGAGCAGGTCGTTGACCAGATCCTCCTTGCTTTGCGGCGGATTATTCGGCTCCGGGATGTCGCGCAGGCTGCTGCTGACCGGTTCCAAGCCGAACTGGCTGCGGATCAGATTGACCTCGTTGCGCAGGGTGAAATGCCCGCTCTGGGCGCAGCCTGCCGCCTGCTCCGCGTGGCAGCGGCCGCAGACAGCAGCCATGCTTTCCGGCGCGGCAGGCCGGGTGCGCAATCCTTGATGAGCAAGCTGGCGGTTGTTCGTGCTGCTGTCGCCCTGATGGCAGTCTGCGCAGGCGAAATCATGCGGCGCGTCAAGCTGCGTCTCCGCATGACAGCCCTGGCAGCCTGGCTGCTGCGGAGCTGTCGGCACGGCGGCCGCCTCCTGCGGCTTGACAGGCGGCGGCGCAGGCACGGCGGGCTGTTTTTCTTCCCGGCAGCTGCTGAGGAGCAAGAGCAGAAAAGCGGTCGGCAGCAGAAAAATCGTTCTCATAAACTTGACAGTATAGCACGAACCTGCTACATAATAAAGTCCAGATTGCCGGAGCGGCGGACATCCCCCGCCGCAGCCCTGCTTTCTTTTGCGCAAGCGAGCAGGCCGACATAGCTCAGTCGGTAGAGCAGCTGATTCGTAATCAGCAGGTCGCCGGTTCAAGTCCGGCTGTCGGCTCCA
>NZ_JBLWEP010000183.1:0-3117 GCF_048287355.1 Candidatus Electronema sp. TJ | reverse complement strand
TCCTCAGCGAGCACGGCATCAGCATCGAGTCGGTCATCCAGAAGGGACGGCGGGAAAACGAGCCAGTGGCGGTGGTCATCCTCACGCACACGGCCAAGGAGGAGGCAGCAGCAGCAGCCCTGCGCGAGATAGACAGTCTGGACACCGTGGCTGCGCCGACGGTGCGGATCAGGATGCTGGGAGAGGAGGAGTGAAGCGGAAGGGCGGAGCCTTGTAGCTCCGCCCTCTGTTCTTCCTCAGTCAGGCCGACGTGCCAGATTACTGGCCGGGCTGCGCGGCTGCGGGCGGACAGAAGCCTGAGGTGGTCAGATAATCGGTCGCCATCTTCGCGCACCGGCCTCTGGAGGCAACATCAGGGCAGATGGAGCAATAGACGGTAATACAGGCCGGCAAATACATCTTTTCAATCTCGCAGCTGACACCGCGCCGCTGGGCATCATTAATGACATTCTGCATGTAGGCCTCGACACTCTTTTTGTCATCGCAGCCGCATTGCTTGGCCGACTGCTGGTCAGCGGCTGTCTGCGTCGGTGCGGCTGCGGCGGCGCTGCCCGCGCTCACAAGCGCAGCCAGGGTCAGCGCAGCGGCACATTGCAGGATACGGCGGCTGCTCAAGGCAGCACAAGCATTCATGTTCATCATTCCCTCCTTGGTATGGATATAAGCAAGCCCTCTGTATGGGGTTTAGCACTGGCAGTGAGAATTGTCAAAAGATAAGATGGTCCGGCTGCTGCGTCCAAGCAGCCTGCTCGGCGGGCAAGAGCGTGCCCGTTCTGTCCAGATCAGACAGCAAGAAGGTGCACTGAATGCACCCTGCCGGAGCGCATGAGCCTGCTGATGCGTTCAGTCCCAGCATAGTCATGCCCAGCGTCGGGGCAGGCTCATGCGTTCCGCATCAGCCTGCTCATGCACAGCGCATCAGCATAGTCATGCGCGGCGCATCAGCCTGCTCATGCAGAGCGCATCAGCATAGTCATGCTCGGCGCATCAGCAGGCTGATGCCAGATTCTCATGAGCAGGCTGAGACTGAGCGCAAAGCGTGCTTGATAAAAAATGCAAAGCTCCTTATAGTGCTGTTTGCGGCATGTGCATGTTCATATCTTGTACTTACCCTTCACGGAGAACAGCTATGACTATCCAGGTTAGATTAGAACGCAACCCGCTGACCACGCCCCACTCCTGCAGCATCCGCTTTGTGCCCCGTCACGTGGCTGGCCGCGAAGATATCGCCGCCGACATTGCCCTGCGCCATCCCAACTTCAGCAAAAGCGATATCCTGACCATTCTCAACAGCGAGGACGAGGTCATTGCCTTGCGGCTGCTGAATGGGGAGCAGGTGACCAAGGAGGGGAGCTGCAGCTGGTTCCTGTCCTTCACTGGCAGACTGGATAACATGGACGACCCGCTGCCGCCGTTGGACGAATGCCTTCAGGTCAATGTCCGCGTCTCGACAGCCTTTGTCGAGCGCATCCGCCAGCAGGCGCATGTCGAGCGCATTGCCGCGACCGACAAGCTGCCGGTCATCACCTCTGCCGAAGACCAGGTGCTTGGCCTGAAGAATGTGCTGCGGTCAGACGGGATGCTCCGCATCACGGGCAGCAATCTCTTCTTCGACCGCAAGGCTGGCATTGGCCAATGCCTGATTGAAGGCACGCACAATGGTCGCGCGGTGCAGACCCGCCTTGGCACAATCAGCAACACTGAGATCACCATGATGCCCGATGTGCCCAGCCAGGCGCAGCCGTGGCACAATGAGTACCGCCTCTCTCTCACCACGCGCTACACCGCGCACGGCTCGCCGCGCACCGGCATCTACAAACACCTGCTGCGTGCGCCCTTGGCGGTGCGCATCGGTGACAACGCAGGCATATTGAGCAGCAGCGGCGCAGTGCCGCTCGTCACCGTGTCCGACGGCGTGCTGTATGTCGACACAGTGCGGCTGCGCGTGCAGGCGGTCTACAACACCCCGGACAACGAGCTGCGCTTTTGTCTGCTGGACATGACGGAAGGCGGGCAGAAAGGCGACGAGGTGCGGGCTGCTGACGACGGCATCTACACCCTGAACGGCTGGTCGGACAGCGGCGTGACCAGCCTTGAGCTGATGGTGAGCGACTACGCCGCCCTGCTCGCGCTGGTCAGAACTTCCTATGGCAACAGGCTGGTGGATATTTTGGATGTGAGCATGGGGAGCTGAGGATGTCGCAGGGGATGATGGCGTTTCAATAACTACTGAACAGGAGGAGACACTGTGAAAACAACGCGGACTGTTGCATGTGCAACAACATTGCTGCTGACTGCCGGAGCAGGCGGGACAGGATTGGCGCACGAGCATCACGACAACACCAAGTGCTATCCCTGCAATGCGGCGGATGAAGTGCGGTCAGCAGGGGGCCGCTGCTGGAAGGCGTTCAACCTTGGTGCGGCCAAGATTGCGGCCAGCCCGACCGATGCCGAAGCCTATGGCGACCTGTATCAATGGGGCAGGCCGGGCGACGGGCACCAGTCCCGCACCAGCGCGGCTGTTGACACGCTATCTGCGGGCGATGTACCCGGCCACGCCAGTTTCATTCTGGTCAACGGCACCAATTATGACTGGCGGACACCGGCGAATGACTTTCTCTGGCGGGGCCTGGGCGCAGTGAACAATCCCTGTCCGCAGGGCTTCAGGCTGCCGACGCAGAAGGAGTTTGAAAAGGAGATGAAGTCTTGGGACTCCAAGGATGCTGAGGGAGCCTTTGCCTCGCCTTTGAAGCTCACGCTGGCCGGTGCGCGCGGGCAATCTGACGGCAGCATTATATGGGAAGGCAGCACTGGCCTCTACTGGATCGGCGCGAACAGACCAGGGATTCCTGCATGGGGCACCTTAGCTCTTGGCATCAGCAGCAGCTCCGCCAAGATAACTGATGCAGCCCGCGCCACTGGCCTGAGCGTCCGCTGCATCAAAGACTAAGCAGGGGCAGAAAGATCAGCCCAGCCGCTCGAACCAGCGGCCCACCTGCTGCGGGTGGTGGGCATCGGAGCCGGGAATGAGGGCGATGCCCAGGTCCGCTGCTTGGCGGATAATGGCCGGGGCAGGGTAGGGCAGGGGGCGGACGGCGTAGCCGGAGGTGTTCACCT
>NZ_JBLWEP010000182.1:0-3210 GCF_048287355.1 Candidatus Electronema sp. TJ | reverse complement strand
GAAGAGTAATGAAGATGGGCCGGACAGGCAAGCCTTTTCTGCGCAGGCAGGAGGAGCCTGCTGCGTCCTGACTGCGGTGGACTTGAGGCCGCGAGACATAGAGCCGCAGCATCCTGCGTCATACCAGCAGTTCCTGCGCAAGGTCGATTTTTCTTCGCAGCATTCAGAGAAGGGCGTGATTTGCCTGCGCTGAGAGGGTAATATAGCAGCCTCGCAGGCAGCCGCAGAGGATAGCCTGCGCTCTTTTCAACCATTGTCCGCCCGCAAAGGTATCAAGGAGAACAGATCATGAGAAAGTCTATTCAGCATGTTGCCGCCGCATTGTTCCTGTCTCTGGCTTTGGCCGCACCCTCTTGGGGATATGAGAAGGAGATTGACGCGCTGTCTGTGACGATGGCGCAGAAGATCGCCAGCAAAGGGAAAACAAGGGTGGCCGTGGTTGATTTCGCCGATTTGGAAGGCAATGTGCGATATTTTGACAAGTTCATTGCGGAGCAATTTTCCGTTGCGCTGTCTGGTGCTGGCAAAGGTTTCAGGGTGATTGACCGCAGCAATCTGAACAGTCTGATCAAAGAGCACAAGCTCTCGGCAACTGGGATGATTAACCCGGCGACAGCAATGAAGCTGGGCAAGATTGCCGGGGCTGATGCGCTGGTCACAGGAACGCTGACACCAATCAGCGACAATGTGCAGCTAATCGTCAAGGTGCTGGATGCAAACACAGCGGATATTATTGATTCAGCAAAGATCAATATTGCCAGAACGCAGGCGGTTAATGAGCTGTTGGGCAAGGAGATAGCGCAAGAAAATCCTACAGCAGAGAGCACTGAAGTTGCTAAGAGGAATGGGACAGGAAAGGCGATTAGCGAGGTTAAGGGATTTGCCTTTAACGTGAAGGAATGCAAGAAGTCAGGTGGGTTTCTTACATGCAGCGTATCTATAACAAGTAGCAATAATGATAAGCAAATAAAAATATATGCAAATTATTATAGCGGCAGAACTGTAATATATGATAATGCGGGGAATGAGTATGCTGCAAACAAAATCGCTACCGGAGAACAAGCAGAGATCGGGTATATAGAAAGACGTTTAGTTGCTAATGTGCCAACAAAATATTCTTTTGAATTCAAAAATATCAGCCAAGATGCCAGCACGGTGGCATTGTTTGAAATAAAGTGTCTGGCTGAAAATGAACAGTTTGTGGCGCAGTTTCGCAATATCCCTATCTCTAAGTAAGAAGCAATCAAACCTCTGGCTGACTAACACAGCGGCGGCAGGCATGTTCTCTGCGCCGGGCGGTCAGACTGGGCAGCCCGCTGCCGCCGTTATCCTCGATACGAAACCGTCGTTATACGTATAACGAATCTGCCGTTATAGGTATAACGAACTTTTCGTTATACCTATCATGAATTCGTCGTTATAGGTATAACGAATTTGCCGTTATACCTATAACGATTTCCCCGCATCGCTCAAGCTCCGCCGTCGGCTATGAGCAGCACGGCATTTCCTCTCTGTGCATCTTCCTCATCACAGCAATATGGAAAACAATAACTGGAGCTTTGAAAGAATCATAGCTCTGCTTAGTCTCCTCGTTGCAACAGTGACCTTGATTGTTTCGGTCATTATTCCAGAAGTCAGGAAATGCATTGGTTTCAAAGAGAACACTGCTCCGCCAACGCCGGTCATTCCGGCTCCACCTTTGCCACAGCCTGATGTGCCACATGTTCAGAAGAAGCCAATAAAACTTGCATCGCCTCAAACGCTAAAACATGAGCCAGTGACTCAAAAGCAGCTTCCTGCTGCAAAAGCAAAGCTGCCATTCCCCTGCGTCCTCCATGAAAACGAGCCGCAGCCTGTTGAACTGGCCGACGCTTACCTATCTTTCTCTGTAGAAAGGTTCAAGAAGGAATCAATCATCAGCCTGCATATTGCGCCAAATGGCAGACCGTCATCAAATCATGCCGTCTGGACTGGCGACAGCGCAAAATTCTCCTCAGCCGCCGGAAATTTCCTTGTCAGCATCTTGAGCGTCAATGCTGATGCAAAGACCATCTCGGTGCAGGTGAGCAAAGCGCAGTGAGCTGCTGAGATAATCTGAGCATTTCCTGAAATCAGGCGCAGGGCCGTGCGCCTTGATTCTGCCCGCTCCCGGCAAACGCATTTTTCTGTTTTCCTCAGCCAGTCTTCCTGATAAGCTGCGCCGCGACATTCCCTTCAATCTTAACAGCCAGCAGGCAGCACTCATGAGCAGCATCTTGCAGCAGGAGATTCAGAAACGCCGCACCTTCGGCATCATCAGCCACCCGGACGCAGGCAAGACCACGTTAACCGAAAAGCTTCTCCTCTTCGGCGGGGCCATCAACATGGCCGGCGCGGTCAAGTCGCGCAAGACCGCCCGCCACGCCACCAGCGACTGGATGGCCATTGAGCAGGAGCGCGGCATCTCAGTCACCACCTCGGTGATGAAGTTCAACTACCGCGACTTCGAGATCAACCTCTTGGACACGCCCGGCCATCAGGACTTCTCGGAAGACACCTACCGCGTTCTCACTGCGGTTGACTCGGCCCTGATGGTGATTGACTCAGCCAAAGGCGTGGAAACGCAGACCGGCAAGCTGATGGAGGTCTGCCGGATGCGCAACACGCCGATCATCACCTTTATCAACAAGCTCGACCGCGACGGCTTAGACCCCTTCGACATCCTCTCCGACATAGAGGAGAAGCTCCAGATCGAGTGCGCGCCGCTCTCGTGGCCGATCGGCATGGGCAAGGGCTTCAAGGGCGTGTATGACCTGCGCCGCAACGAGCTGAACCTCTTCACCCCAAGCCGCGACACACGCCCGGAAGACCGGGTGGTGGTCAAGGGTTTGGAGGATCCTCGCTTGGACGAGCTGCTTGGCCGTGATGCCGCTCGTCTGCGTGAAGACGTGGAGCTGCTGCACGGCGCAGCCAACGCCTTTGCGTATGAGGACTACCTGAAAGCGGGTCAGACTCCGGTCTTCTTCGGCAGCGCGATCAACAACTTCGGCGTGCGCGAGCTGCTGGACAACTTCGTTGAGCTGGCACCGCCGCCCGGCCCGCGCCCAGCTGCCTCGCGCATGGTCGCGCCGGACGAGGAAGCCTTCTCCGGCTTCACGTTCAAGATACAGGCCAACATGGACCCGGCCCACCGCGACCGCATCGCTTTCTTCCGCATCTGCTCCGGCAAGT
>NZ_JBLWEP010000181.1:0-3247 GCF_048287355.1 Candidatus Electronema sp. TJ | reverse complement strand
CGGGTGCGGCATGGTTCAAGCCGCTTCGCCCAGCGGCTCACGCTTGATTTGCTGACTCCGAAACGCTGGGCCGTCTCTTCAAAGCTCAGACCGTCCCGGGCTTTGCTCTCCAAAATCTTCCGACGAAAATCTATTGAGTATGCCATGCGCACACTGTAGTCACTTTATACTGCTTTGGCTATATACATCTCTATGCTCCCTTCGTCAAAAAATTTATAGCAAACTCCAACTGAAAGCGGCTTGCCCCCAGCGTGACTATACAGATTCAGGTGCCTACACAGTAGATAAAGAACCTACCTTAATTAGAAGGCATCCTCCTACCTTGGTAGAAGGCACTCTCCTATGTAGTGTAGGAGCTTGCCTTCTACCAAGGTAGGAGTTTATAGCCTCTCCTGAATGCCGCCCTACGAAGATAACGTCTTGCATTATTACCGGAAGATGTTATCATGTCAGCATGATCAAATCGTTCCGCTGCAAAGAAAGCAAAAAAATATTTGGCAGGGCATTTTCCAAGAAGCTGCCGCCGGACATTCAGGAGGCGGCCCGCCAGAAGCTGGTGCTTCTTGATGCCGCGACCTCCTTGAATGACCTGCGGATTCCTCCGGGCAACAGATTGGAAGAGCTGAAAGACGACCGGAAAGGTCAGCACAGCATTCGGATTAACGGCCAATGGCACATCTGCTTTATGTGGAAAGACGGCGATGCATTGGATATTGAAATAGTTGATTACCACTGACACGGTGACAGACGATGAAAGCACAGAAAATGCCTCCGATTCATCCAGGAAAAATCCTGCTTGAGAAATTTCTTCAGCCGATGGGTATCAGCCAGTACCGGCTTGCCAAAGACATGTCTGTTCCGCCGCGCAGAATCAATGAAATCGTGCATCAGAAAAGAGCGATAAGCGCGGACACCGCATTGCGCCTTGGCATCTTCTTTGACATGTCGCCGCAGTTCTGGATGAATCTGCAAAGCAGGTATGATTTGGAGAAAGCTGAGGACATGCTGCAAGGCAAGCTGAAGCAGGAAGTGCATAGGTATCGGGAGGAAACCTGCCGCAGCATGAAGCAATGAAAATTGAATATGACAGCAGAAAACGGCAATATGCTTTGGAGGAGCGCGGCCTTGATTTTGAAGATGCGCCGACGGTCTTCAACAGTCCGCGCCGCATCACTTGGGAAGACACACGGCAGGATTACGGCGAAAGAAGAGAAATAACAATGGGTGAGCTTGCCGGTCGTTTGGTTGTTCTGGTTCATACGAAACGCGGCAGCAGCATCCGCATCATTTCCATGAGGAAAGCCAATGAAAGAGAATGCCGCTGGTTTGAAGAGCAATTTTCCGAAGAGTGACAGCCATGAAATCAGTCAGGCTGAATATGACGAAATTCCTGAGCTGCCAGCCGAATTCTTTGCCGAGGGCAAACTGTACCGGAACGGCAGGCCCGTGAAGCGGAGCGCACAAAGGGGACATAAAAAGCCGCAGCTCGCTGTCCGCATTAACAGGGAGATTGTCGAATTCTTTAAAGCGCATGGCGAAGGCTGGCAGGCTGAACTCAACGCCGTGCTTCAGCGGCATGTTGATTCCAAGCACGCTGTGTGAAGCCCTGCCGGACTGTTTTTTCCGCCCGCTTTCCTTTGTTCAATCCGCCAATTCCTCATGCGTATAACCTACCCACCCCAACTCCCCATCTACGCCGCCAAGGATGCGGTCATCCAAGCGATTCAGCAGCACCAAGTCGTTGTTGTCGCGGGCGATACTGGCTCCGGCAAGACCACCCAATTGCCCAAGATGTACTTGGAAGCTGGCCGGGCCGCAGGCAGGAGCCTGATCGGCTGCACGCAGCCCCGCCGCATTGCCGCCATCTCAGTGGCCGAGCGCGTGCAGGAGGAACTGGCCGCGCCGGAGCTGGTTGGATGCAAGCTCCGCTTCAGCGACCGCACCGGCCCGCAGAACAAGATCAAGTTCATGACCGACGGGGTTTTGCTGGCCGAGACGCAGGGCGACCGCGACCTGCGCCGTTATGACACCTTGATCATTGACGAAGCGCATGAGCGCAGCCTGAGCATCTTTCAGCCCGCGCTCCAACTTAGCGGAAGTCATCCTCCGCGACAAGGCACTGCGCACGGTGGGCAGAAAAGCAACTAACAGCCCTGCCGTTCCACAATTCTTCCAGTCACATACTTGTGCAGAATGCTGGTCACAAGCGTCTGCCACGGAACCCCCTCTTCCAGAGCCTTGGCCTTCAACGCCTCGGCATCCCGTTTGGAAACCATCACGTTGATTTGACAGTCCCGTGCCGAAGTTTCAGCGGCAGCCTGCATCAATCGCTTTTTAAACGAATCTAAGTCGCTGACAGAATTCCATTCTTCGTTTTCAACCGAATCAATCAGTTCCTGTTCGTTGTTCACATTCATTTTTTGCCGTCCAATTTATATCGCTTTGTGTATTTCCTGCATGGAAACAGCGTCTTCAGGAAAAAGTCGCCGTTCGCCTCCTCGACTGCCGGAACACAGACCGCATAGCGGCCAATTTCCACAATGATGACAATCTGGTCTGCGTATTGCTCTTTGTTTGAATGCTCCAGAATATCGAGCAGATGCCCTTCTTCAATTGCAACAACGATCCGCTCGAACGAGATGCCTTGTTCTTTCTTCAATACTTCATTTTTCTGCTCATTCCAATGAAATGCCATTGATCATCTTGCTCGTTTGTATTCCGCCAGCTTTGCCAGCAAGGCACGGAAGACGTACCCCTTTTCAAGGGTGAGCAGCGCGTCTTCCGCCTACTATCAATTGATCTCTGGCCGCCAAAGGATCGTCGCCATAGCTGCGCTCCAAGTGTGGGATTAACTGCCTTGCATGATTTCTGGAATAACCAGAATCTGGCATCGTAAAGCGGAGACAGGGACTTGTCAAGAGAAATAGAGAGGGAGCTGGAATAAAAATGCTGCGTCCGCAGCGCAGGGAGATGATAGTGCTATGTGATCGATACGATCATAGCGTTATGATCAGTGGGATGTAAGCGTTGTCATTGCTGCGCCCCCTGCCTCTGCCATCTTGTCATTTTGACCGCCGGGAGAAATCTCAGAGCGTGGCAGCAGGAAATTCATAGTGCTGCTCGGAATGATAAGCGGTTCTTACTTGCTGTATGAACCTATCCCAAAAATTCTGAAAGGATGTTAAGCTGCCCGGTGGTGGTCAAATGGCAAGTGATGCTCTCAAGTTGAGATTGTAGCGGACAATGA
>NZ_JBLWEP010000180.1:0-3279 GCF_048287355.1 Candidatus Electronema sp. TJ | reverse complement strand
GGATTTGCCGCGTCTTTTTTTTGAGCCAAGAAGCAAGTGTCTGCCGGCTGACACCAAACATGCGGGAAATGCCTCTCATGCTGGGACGTTCATGATAAGCGCCGATTATCTCTTCCTTCTTCTCTTCGCTCCAGCGCGGGCAAAGATGCAGCACCGCACGTTTATTGCAGTCTTTACACCAATACTGCTGCTGCCCTTGAGCGTTATGTCCGTTTTTCACGATGTTCACGCTGTCACAACAGCGACATCGGTGGGTGATGATTTCTTGTATCATCACCCTATACTAACTCATCACTTGCCATTTGACCACCACCCACATCCTGTAGGGGCGTTTCGCGAAAAATGCCCCTGCGACCTTTCCCTCCTGCGCAGCACACCTTCCACCATATCCGCCCCGCAAATCTTCCTCTTGACACGGCAGCTGTTTTTGAGGCAATGTTCGATTTGAAATAATTCAAAATTTGTTCTTCTTTGGAGGCTGATAACAACATCATGGAATGGCTCACTGAATGGAAGAAGCTGGCATGGATAGCGGGGCTTTTCCTGCTCTTCTTTTATCTCCCGGTCGGCTGGGAACGCTTTGATCACGCGGTGCTGGAGGCCCTGCACCTGAGCAGGTGGTATGCCCGCGAGCATGTGCTGCTCTGCCTGATCCCCGCCTTCTTCATCGCCGGGGCGATCGGTGTCTTTGTCAGCCAGGCCTCGGTGATGAAGTATCTTGGCGCAGGGGCGAACCCGCTGCTCGCCTACGGCGTGGCCTCGGTCTCCGGCACCATACTTGCGGTCTGCTCGTGCACCGTGCTGCCGCTCTTCGCGGGCATCTACCGCATGGGCGCAGGCTTGGGGCCAGCATCAGCCTTCCTCTACTCCGGCCCGGCCATCAACGTGCTGTCCATCGTCCTCACAGCGCGGGTGCTGGGCTTGGAACTGGGCATAGCCCGCGCAGTCGGGGCAATCGGTTTCAGCGTGGTCATCGGCCTGCTGATGGCCCTGATCTTCCGCAAGGAAGAGGCCGCCAAAGCTGCGGCGCGTATGGCCCTGCCCGCAGAGGAGGCGGGCCGTCCGCTCTGGCAGACCGCGCTCTATTTCGCCGCAATGGTCGGCATTCTGGTCTTTGCCAACTGGGGCAGGCCGGAGCAGAGCGCGGGCCTCTGGGCAGACATCTATAATGCCAAGTGGCTGGTGACTTCCTGCTGCGCCGCTGGGCTGGGCATCATGCTCGTGCTCTGGTTTAAGCTGGCCTGGTGGAAGGCGGCACTGGCCGCCCTGCCGGTCATCGCGCTGGCCGTCCTCCTCCCTGAGCAGCCGCTGCTGGCCTTCACCGCTGGCAGCATCGGCCTGTCCGTCATCACCAGCACAGACAAGGGCGAGACCGGCGACTGGTTCGCCTCTTCCTGGGACTTCGCCAAGCAGATCCTGCCGCTGCTGCTCTTCGGCGTGCTCATCGCGGGTCTGCTGCTGGGCAGGGTAGGGGAGGAGGGGCTGATTCCCTCGGCGTGGATAGCTGGCGCGGTGGGCGGCAACTCGCTGGGTGCGAACTTCTTCGCCGCCTTTGCCGGGGCCTTCATGTACTTCGCCACCCTGACTGAAGTGCCCATCCTGCAAGGGTTGATCGGCAGCGGCATGGGCAAGGGGCCTGCGCTGGCCTTGCTGCTGGCTGGTCCTGCTCTGAGTCTGCCGAGCATGTTGGTCATCCGCACTGTGCTGGGCACAAAGAAAACACTGGTCTTTGTCAGTTTGGTGATCATCATGGCAACTATCAGCGGAGTGCTCTTCGGGGCACTGTTCGGATAAACAACAAACAAGGGAGATACAATGAAGATCCAAATACTGGGCACTGGCTGCCCCAAGTGCAGGAAGCTGGCCGAGAACGCCGAGGCCGCTGCCAAGTCCCTTCAGCTTGACTGTCAGATCGAGAAAGTGATGGACATCAACCAGATCACCGCCTTCGGGGTGATGATCACGCCTGCTCTGGCCGTGGACGGCATGGTGAAGCTGGTCGGCAAGGCTTCGTCCGTGGATGAGCTGAAGGCTGTGCTGGCAGGAGGAGCGGGGAAATGAGGAAGAGCATCCGCATCATGGCCTTGGCCCTGTCGGTCTTCGCTCTCAGCGGCGGCGCGGCAATCGCCGAGGAAGCACCGGCCAGCGGGCAGGCGCAGCGCGTCGAGCAGAATACAACGCGGGTCTATTACTTCCACGGCAACCTGCGCTGCAAGACCTGCAACAAGATCGAAGCCCTGACCAAGAAGACCTTGGAGGAGAGCTTTGCCGAGCAGCTCAAGAACGGCTCGATGGAATTGCAGGTTATCAACGTGGACAAGGCGGAAAACGAGCACTTCGTTGATGACTACGAGCTGGCTGTCCGCTCGGTGGTGCTTTCGCAGATCAAACAAGGCAAGGAGGCCAGATGGCGGCGATTAGACAAGGTCTGGCAGCTGGTGCATGACGAGCCTGCGTTCAGCGACTACCTCCGCACGGAGATCGCCGCCCTCAATCAAGGCACAGGCTCATGACTGAGTCCATCCTTGTGCCGCTGGCCTCAGCCTTCTGGCTCGGCATCCTCACATCCATCAGCCCTTGCCCGCTGACCACCAACATCGCCGCCATCTCCTACGTGGGGCGGCGGGTAGGCAAACCAGCCAGCGTCTTGCAGGCAGGACTGCTCTACACTGCCGGACGCGCTCTGGCCTATCTGCTGGTCGGGGTGCTGCTGGTCAGCAGCCTGCTCTCCGCGCCCTCGCTCTCGCAGATGCTGCAAAAGCATATGAACATGGCCCTTGGCCCGGTGCTGATCGTGGTCGGCCTGATTCTGCTGGAGCTGATTCCCTTGCCTGTCGGTTCAGGCGGCCTGAGCGCAGCCTTGCAAAACAAGGCGGACTCCTTGGGCATCGGCGGAGCCGGGCTGCTGGGCATAGTTTTCGCCCTCTCCTTTTGCCCGACCTCAGCAGCCCTGTTCTTCGGCTCGCTGCTGCCCTTGGCTGTGCAGCAGCAGTCGGGCCTGCTCATTCCCGGCATCTACGGGCTGGCCACCGGCCTGCCGGTGCTGCTCTTTGCCCTGATGCTGGCCTTTGCCACCAACAAGGTCGCCCAAGCCTTCAACCGCATCACCATCTTTGAACGCTGGGCGCGGCGGCTGACCGGCCTGCTATTCCTCTTGGTGGGTGGCTATTACTGCGCGGTGTATTTCTTGTGAATGATCGGAACTCCATGCCGCCCTTTTCTTGCCGAAAGCGCAACAGAGGCCGCAAGGAATGCCTCATTCCTCGCTGGCAATGAGGC
>NZ_JBLWEP010000179.1:0-3380 GCF_048287355.1 Candidatus Electronema sp. TJ | reverse complement strand
CGGAAGGGCTTCATGATGGTCGGGGCGGCAGGATTCGAACCTGCGACCTCCTGCTCCCAAGGCAGGCGCGCTAACCAGGCTGCGCTACGCCCCGACGAATGAAGGATGCTGCGTCCGTGCATCTTACCGGGTTTCAGCGTCCAGCGCAACCTTTTTTGTTTTTTCCGCTTGACTCTTTTCTTCCGTCATGATAAAAATACCTCCGCATCAACGCATTGCTGCCTTGCCGCAACGCAGTGTGTGTTCCTCGGTAGCTCAGTCGGTAGAGCAGGTGACTGTTAATCACCCTGTCGGCGGTTCGAGTCCGTCCCGGGGAGCCAAAGAATGTTCAGCCCGCTGGAGAAATCCTGCGGGCTTTTTCTTTTCCGCCTGCTGCTTTTTTCCCGCCGCTGCTCGTCATCCGCCCGGTTCTCTTGCGCAAAGCCGCGCTCTCTGCTATTATCGCTTGCCATTCAGCTGACAATCCATTTGCCGCGCACCTGCGGCGTTCATTTTTTTATGCAAGGAACCTATGATGACTGAGACAGCGAACACCCTTCCCCTGCACGCTGTGATTGCCGAGCAGGAAAAAATTTGCCAGGAGCGTCCGAACAACATCATCGCCCACCACACCCTTGGTCTGCTCTACCGTCAAGCAGGCCGCGCCGACGAGGCCATCCGCGAGCTGGAGCGGGCCATCGAATTGGACGGCCATTCGGTGGAAAGCTACATCAACCTTGGCGCGATCTATTTTGACCGGGGCGATGTTGCCCGCGCCTTGGAGCTGAACGAGAAGGCCCTGTCCATCACCCCGCAGATGGCCGAGGCGCATGTCAACATCGGCCTGATCCGTCAGCAGCAGGGCGACGCGGCAGCAGCGGTGGAGTGCTATGAGAAAGCACTGCAGATTGATCCGCAGCTGCTCACAGCCTGGCTGAATTTAACCTCGGCCTGCACCATGCTGGAACAGGATGACAAGGCGGAAGAAGCAGCGCGGCAGGCGGTGACATTGGAGCCGGACAGCGGCATGGCCCATAATAACTTGGCTGTGGCTCTCTATTTCAAGGGCAAGTTTAAGGAGGCCAAACAGCATCTGGATCGGGCGAAAGAGCTGGGCTATTCCGTGGATCCGCGCTTTGTCCAAGGACTGCAAGCCAAGCTGGGGCAATAGCATGGCGGCGGGAAAACAGCAGCACAGCCGCCCGTGGTGCCCCTTTTGCGGCGTGGAGGTCGGGCGGCCTTCGGAGACTGTGCAAAGGACGATGAAGGAGTTTCCGGCTGGCCGCTGCCAGTGCGGCGCGGTTTATGTCAGCGACGCAACCGGGCACAGCATCGGCGCAGCGATGGTCGAATGTCTCGTCTTTGCCTGCGGCGACGAGTGGGATCTGGCGTGGGAGCTGATCCCGGAGGATGATTACCTCACCGGCATCGTGGAAGATTATGATGATGTGACTCATCAAATCTGCCCTAAGCGCAATTTAGATGGCCGCGCGGTCCGGGGTATTTTGTATTTTGTCCGCCTGCACAAGGATATTGCTGAAGTCGCCGCCCGTTTCGCCAAAAAGAAAGAGCTGGAGGCGCAGACTGCTGCTGGAGCTGCTGCGCCGTCGGTTGAGCCTGCCCGCGATCCCAAGCGGCAGAAGCGGATTGCCAGCAAGCCCTTGGTCAAGCAGCTTGCTGAGGCTGGCGATGTGAACGCGCTGGTTGATCTCAGTTTTGACGACAAGCGCACGCTGCGTTTTCTGCAAAAGCTGCTTTATGAGCCGCTGCCGGAGAAAAGATACTACGTCGCCTGGCTGATTGGACAGGTGGCGGCGCGGCTTTCCACCCGTGAGCCTGCGCCGGTTGCGGACATGCTGCACCGGCTCTTTGAAGCCTGCTCGGATTCCGCCTCCATGCCGTGGGGCATGGTTGAGGCCATCAGCGCGATCATCGCCGCCCGTACCGACATCTATGGAGCCTTCACCCGCCATCTGCTCAACTTCATGAGCGACGAAGGCACACGCGAGGCCGCGCTGCACGGGCTGGGCGAAATCGCCGCTGTCCGCCCTGATCTTGTCCGCCGCACACCGTTTTATTCGCTCTTCCCTTTTCTTGGCCACGACAGCGCGGCAGTGCGTGGCCTGACCGTGCGCCTGCTGGGCCGCGTCAAGGCGAATGAAGTTATTTTCCAGATCATGGCCTTGCAGCAGGATATGAGTGAAGTCGTCATCTATCAGCGCGGCGAGCCTGCGAGAAAGACTGTGGCTGAGCTGGCGACAGAGGCAGTGGCGGAGATACGGAAAGCGTGATAAGATTGTGGTTCAAACTGTCGGCAGTATATCTTTGGGCGGAACTGGAATGCTGCCGATTCCGCAACTGTACGAAATAAAATAAAAAGCTGGAGAACTTGAATGGCTGCAACATTTTCAGTGAAATCCCAAGATGGAAAATTCTTGGTATGCAGCAAATAGGATCAAAGACTGTTGATTTCTGCAAGCAGCTCGGCATTTACCTGCTCTATGACGGTCGAGAGGTCATTTATGTTGGCCGGTCAACAGACAGACCTCTTGGCAGAAGACTGTACGAGCATACCATTGACCGGCTATCTGCCCGCTGGGATCGTTTTTCGTGGTTCGGCCTGCTGCCTATTTCTGATGACGGGCAGATTGGAGCGTTGCCGGATAATTACAAAGCGGCAAATCTGATTCCAGCCTTGGAAGCCATCCTGATAGAGGCTCTGGAGCCTCGCCAAAACAGAAAGCGCGGCGATGACTTGGCCGCAGTCGAATATCTCCAAAAGGTTGATCCTGAAATTGAAAAGAAGCGGATCAAGGCAACGTTGGATGCTGCGTTGAATAAACTGTGATGACATGAGAAAATAGCTGTCTGGCAATAACTCCGCCAGAGGAGCGTCCCTGTCCGCTCCGCCCTCCCTTCAGCAGGCATGAGCCTGCCGTCCATGAAAACGCCCCCCGGAAATCAATTTATTTTTGCCAAACAAGGCCGCAGCGTGGCATAATGCGTTTCATCCCCGGATGAAAAAACATCTTGACCGGCGCGCTGCCGTTCAGCGTGATTTTCAACACACAGGATTCGCTCATGAACCGCTCCATCCGCCTTCCTATCCCCCTCTTTTTGTCCGCGCTGCTGCTCTTTTGTCTTGCCGCCGGAACCGCTTTTGCCAAGCAGAACACCGTCTTTCTGCCTTTAAAAATCAATGCCGCAGAGAGCGCCGTTCTGGCTAAAGAGGCGGACGCAGCCTTTGAAGCAGCCTTGGCAAACAAGAATTTCTTCATGCTCGCCCGGAGCGAGGCGGAAAAGCTGATTGACTACAAGGGCGCATGGCCGCCGCCTGCTGCCGCTTTGACAAAAGCCTTGGAGCATGGCGGCATGGACTATGCCGCTGTTGGCAGCCTGAG
>NZ_JBLWEP010000178.1:0-3441 GCF_048287355.1 Candidatus Electronema sp. TJ | reverse complement strand
CCGAAGCGTAGGATAAGGCATTCGAAGAGTGGAATGAACCGTTCGAAGCGTCGAACACGGCATCCTAGGCAGGAAATCCGGCAGAACCCTGCCGCAGCAGCGCGGACATAGAGCTGAAGCGGACTGCAACTCTTCTTGTTGCAGCCAAAACTGGTCTCAGCAAACAGCCTCCACTTCCGTATCCATCGCCTGAAATCTCAAACCATCTCTTTGTGTAACGCAGACGGCTCTGCGTCATCTCGCTGCTCAACGTCGGTTCCGCCCCCCTCTGACCAAAACGGCTTTTTTACTTGATTCTCATAGAAAAGTTTAGGAGAATATCCCGAACAGTCCTTGTTTTTTTCTTTAAACCCGCAGCCTTTTATTCCCCATGACCAACTTCACCATCGGCTCTGTCCATCACGGCTTCATCCTCCGGCGCAAGGAGCATGTCGCCGACATCAGCTCCGAGGTCTATCTGTTCGAGCATGAGCTGCTCGGCACACCCGCCTTGGCGATCAAGAACAGCGACCCGAACAAGACCTTCTGCTTCGCCTTCCAGACCATCCCGCAGGATTCCACCGGCGTGGCGCATATCCTTGAGCACGCGGTGCTGATGGGATCGAAGAAATATCCGGTGCATGATGTCTTCGGCGAAATCCACAAGGGAGGGCTGATGACTTTCCTCAACGCCATGACCGGCGCGGACGTGACCTGGTATCCTTTCGCCACGCGCAATCTGGCGGAGTATTTCAGCATCATGGATGTGTACTGCGATGTTGCGCTCAATCCGCTCATGCAGCGCAGCACCTTTGAGCAGGAGGGCTGGCATTATCACAAGGAGAGCAAGGACGAGCCGCTGCAATTCCAAGGCGTAGTGCTGAACGAGATGAAGGGGGCGTACTCTGATCCCATCCGGGCCATTTTTCACAACACCTTCAGCGGCCTGATGCCAGAGTCCACCTACGCTCATGAGTCCGGCGGTGACCCGGCCTGCATTCCTGATTTGACCTACGAGCAGTTCGCCGAGTTCCACGCCAAGCATTATCATCCCTCGAACGGGATGCTCTTCTTCTACGGCGACGCGGACTTGGAGCAGGAGCTGGCCGCTGTGCAGAACAACTTCCTCTGCCATTACACCGAACGCGGCAGCAGGGCCGCAGCAATGCAAGGGCCGGGCATCAAGGCACCGGTCTTCATTGATGACAGCTATGCGGTGCAGCCGGGCGGCAGTCTGAAAGGAAAAACGTATTTGGCGGTGGGCGCATCCGTGGCCACGATCCTTGATCAGGAGCTGAACACCGCCTTCCAAGTCATCGCCAATATTCTGTACAACTCCGATGCCTCGCCGCTGAAGAAGGCGGTGCTGGAGGCTGGCCTGTGCAAGGATTTCGGAGGCATGTTCCTTGCCGATCATTGTTTCCAAACTGTCATGCTGACCTATTTGGTCGGCTCGGATGCGGACAAGCGCGACCGTTTCCTTGCTCTGTATCGCGAGGTGCTGACGCGCATGGCCGAGCAGGGCCTTGACCGCGACCTGATCCTTGCCGAGCTGAACAGCTACGAGTTTTCGGTGAGGGAAGAATTGACCGCAGCCCAGCGCGGACTGGATTTGATCGGCAAGGCTCTGCCTGCGCTCCAGCATGGCGCGGATCCTTTTGCCGCCCTACGGATTGAGGAGCTGTTTGCAGCTCTCCGCGTCAAGGCACTGGAGGAGAGATATTTTGAACGGCTGATCAAAGAGCGGCTCTTAGACAATCCCGCTTTTGCTGCTGTCACCCTGCGCCCAGACCCGGACAAGGCCGCCCGCGTCATGCAGGAGGAGCAGCGCAGGCTGGCGGAATACGAGCAAAGCCTCAGCCTGGAGCAGACCGAAGAGCTGATCGCCAAAACGCAGGAGCTGATGCGGCTTCAGCAGACTCCGAACAGCGAGGAACAGCTTGCCCTGCTGCCGCGCCTGTCCCGGCAGGACTTAGAGCGCAAGCCCAAACTGCACGAGGCCTGCTCAGAGGATGGTTGTATCAGCAGCGAGCTGGAGACCGGCGGCATTGCCTATGTCCAGTTCGGTCTGGATTGCGCGGCGGTCGGGCTGGAGTTGCTGCCGTGGCTTGATTTGTTCGGCACCATCGCCACAGAAATCGGCACCAAGCAGCGCGATTATGTCCGTTTCGCCAAGGACATTCATATCCACACCGGCGGCCTCAGCCATTCTTTCACCACCTACAGCCATGTCAGCGGCGCGGAGCCGCTGCGGCCTGTGCTCTGGTTCCAGACCAAGGCACTGTCCGCCTCGCTGCCTAAGGCTTTGGAATTGATCTGCGAGGTGTTCGCCGAGCTGGACTTGAGCAACCGGCGGCGGATCAAAGAAATAGTCCTGCGCGAGTTTGCCTGGGCCGAGCATTCGGTGCAGAGCGAAGGCTGGCAGTTAGCCGCCTCACGGGTTTTTGCCCATCTCAGCCAGGCCGGGCTGATCAACGAGCATGTCAACGGAGCTACGGCCTATCTTCAGCTGAAAGAGCTGGCCGCGAACTACGACGAACTTGAGGAGGATTTCCTTGCCAAGCTGGAGCGGCTGCGTCAGGCGGTGTTCCAGTCTAAGGGACTGCTGCTCGCTGTCACTGGCTCCGGCGCGGATATTGAGAAAATCAAGGCCAATGCTGGAGCAGTGCGCGGCAGCTTAGGCAAAGACGCATTGCCGCCCGCCGCGCTCGCTTTCCCGGCTTTCGCTGCCCGACAAGCCTTTGTCACCTCCGCTGACGTGGTTTACAACGCCCAAGGATGCAGCCTCTTTGACGGCTTCGACCAGCACAGCGGCTCGTTCGAGGTGCTGAAGACCTGGCTCTCGCGGGATTATCTCTGGAACACGGTGCGCCAGCAGGGCGGGGCTTACGGCTGCTTTGTTCAGTTTCATCCGGTTTCCGGCAATTTCGCTGTGATCAGCTACCGCGACCCGCATGTGGCGAGAACGTATGCCGCCTACGAGGCCATCGCCGCTGCGGTGCGCAGTCTTGATCTCAGCCGGGCCAAGCTGGATCAGCTCATCATCGGGGCCTACGGCACGCTGAATCCGCTGCGCTCGCCTGCCGCTGAGGGCGTGAAGGCCCGCGACGCATACCTGACCGGCATCACGCCGGAGCGGCGGCAGCAGATCGTCGAGCAGACGATTGATGCCAAGGCCGAGGAGCTGAGCGGCTTCGCCCCGCGCTTCGAGCAGCTGACAGCAAAAATCCTCCGGGCGACCATCGGCAGCGGCGAGAAAATCAAAGCTGACAGCGGCCTGTTTGATGCGGTGATGGAGCTGTAGGGCGGGCGTTTAAGTAAACTCCCTGCGGCCGGAATGACAGCACAAGGGCATGTTTATGACGCTCCGGCCGCATCCCGCTCCGCTCCTCGCCAAAGATGAGGAACTGATGGCGGAAAATGTCCCGCAGCACGCTGGAGACGCGCCGTTTCACGCTTGAA
>NZ_JBLWEP010000177.1:0-3463 GCF_048287355.1 Candidatus Electronema sp. TJ | reverse complement strand
ACAGGTCATGACACGAATCACGCAAGACATGGACACAGCCTCGGTGCTGGCCGCGCTGCGCCAGGCCGACGGCTATTACATCACCAACACGGCGCGGGACATGTCCCAGTCCGACTACAAGAACCGCATTCTGCTCCACACCGACCTGATGGCGGCTCCGGCGCGGGAGGCGGCAGGTTATTTCTCGCTGGAGATCACCGGCGGGGCCTCGGTGCATGTGGATATCCTGCGCAAGCAGGTTGATCCCTTCCTCAAGCTGGCGCTGCTGCGTCAGGCCATGCCGAACACGATGTTCCAGACCCTCTGCCGGGGCGTGAACCTCTTCGGCTACCGGCCTTATCCGCCCAATGTCATCCGCTTCACGGTGCGCGAGTTCGCCAAGTACGTGGATGTCTGGCGCACCTTCGACTTTCTCAACCATGTGCCGAACATGCAGGCCGTGCTGGAAGAGGTTGGCAAGGCGGGCAAGATCAATGAGCCGTGCATCTGCTTCTCCACCGGGCCGGAGCACAGCAACGCCTATTACGTGGGCAAGGTGCGGGAGATATTGGCTGTCACCGGCGACGAAATCACCCTCTGCATCAAAAATCATGGCGGTCTGGGCACCCCGCGCCGCATCGGCGAGCTGGTCAACGCCATCAAGCAGGCCTATCCAGACCTGATCATTCATTACCACGGCCACAACACCGACGGCAACGACGTGGGCCGCATCACCGAGGCCGTGCTCAACGGCGCGAAGATCGTGGATGCCTCTGATCACGCCTTCACTGGCTATTATGGCCCGCCAGCGGTGCTGACGGTGATTCAAACCCTGAAAGATCACGGCAAAAGAGCCGTGGGCATAGACGAAGCGGCAGTGATTGCCGCCTCAGATGCCATCCGCGACCAGCGTCCGTATTACGCCCAGTTTGAATCGCAGATCAAGGGCTTCCAGCCGACTGTGCAGATACACAAGCTGCCTGGCGGGGCGATGGGTTCGAGCCTGGAGCAGGCCGCGAAAGGCGGTTTCTTGGACAAGATGCCGGACATCCTGCACAAGGAGCTGCCCAAGGTGCAGGAGGAGCTGGGCAACTTCTGGAGTGTGACCCCCGGTTCGCAGATTCTGTGGACAACTGCGGTCTCCAACGTCCAGCAGGGCCGCTATGAGTCGCCTTCCGGCGACCTGAAGAACCTGCTCTTAGGCAAGTACGGCCCCTTCCCTTTCTATCAGCCTGCGGACTGGATTTATGAGAAGGTCTTTGGCGAGGACTGGCGCAAGGTGCTGGCCGAGCAGGGCGGGGCAGAAGCCATTTCCGACATGGACATCGAGCAGGAGCGCAAGACACTGGCTGATCGGCTGGGCTATGAGCCGACCGAGCAGCAGCTGGTGATTTATTTGCAGCACCCGAACGATGCGGTCAATTTTTACAAGTTCGAGGCGGAGTTCGGCAAGGCCTATGTGCTGCCGCCGTCCATCTTCCTGCGTCAGGGCGGCTTTGCTCTTGGTGAGACCATGACCTTCCGGGATCACTTCGGCAAGGAGCATCTGCTGGAAGTCGGGCCGGTGCAGAAGACCGAGGACGGCCACACCAACGTCTATCTCAACGTGGACCACCACGAGCGGGTCTATGTCTTCGAGCCGGTCAAGCCGGCAGGCGCGGCTCCGGCTGCGGCCAAGCTCTCGAAAGAGGAGATTGCCGAGCTGGCCAAGGCGGGCGATTTCCGTGCGCCTTTTGCCGCCAACGTCAGCGCGGTGAGTGTCAAGCCGGGCCAGGAAGTGGCCGCAGGCGATCAGCTGCTGGTGCTTGAGGCGATGAAGATGCAGACCCCGATTGTTGCGGAAGCGGCAGGCGTGGTGGCAACGGTGAGCGTGAAGGTGGGGCAGACGCTCCAGCCGGGTGACAAGCTGGTGAAGGTGGATGTGAAGGAGAGCTGAGCGCTGCTGTCCAAGAAGAGGGGGAATGTCCCCCTCTTCCGGCTACTCCAGCTCCTTCATGATTTGCGGCACCAGCTTGGCCAGCTGCATTTTGGTCAGGGCCTGATTGCCGTCCTTGTCGAGCAGAGCGATGAGATGAAAATGCACTGGCGCAGCACTGCCGGAGCAGCTCATCACCACCAGCCCGTCCGGCGTTTTCAGCACCAGCTCGACGCAGCTGGCCAGCCCCACCTTTTCCGCCGCCTCCTCGGCTGTGCGGAAGACATCATTGAAGACCGGGCCGATGTTCTCCAGCTCCATGTCTGTCTCAACAGAGTCCGCGAGCAATATTTCGCCAGAGAAATTCATCAGCGCGGCGGTCTGGTAGCCTTTAATGCGGCGGAGGCTGACGAACATGTTTTCCAAAGCTGCGATGTCCATTGTTTTCAGTTCTTCCTCATGTTGCTTTTCAGATGCGTCAGATGCCGGCTCCCCGGCCTCCGGCGGCTGGATGGCCGCCTCGGCAGGCAGGGCTTCGCTTTCCAATGCAATGGGAGCGGCGGCAAGGTCGTTCTGAGACGGCGCGACGCTGGTTTCCTCTTTCTGCGCTGCGACGGCCCCCGCCTCTTCGTCCTTCAGTTTCATGGCCTCCATGATGATGGACATCAAATCGCTTTTTATACGCCGCCGGATTTCCACCTTCGGCAGCGCCCTGATTTGAAAGCGGACATTGTCCATGGCGATGATGCGCTCCGCCGCCGCCTGCTCGCGCAGGTCTCCGTATTCGGCATCATAAAGCTTGCCCCGGTTGATGTAAAGCAGGCCCTTGTTTCTCGGCGAGCTTCCCACCTCCAGCATGCAGGTTCTGCCGTCGATTTCCAGCAGCTGAAGAAACGCGCCGACTGATATGCCCTTCAGGCTGCCGGTGGTTATGTCCTCATTGAGGATGTTGGTGACGATTTTAACGAGCTGCCGCACCTTGATCGGCTTGATCAGGATGTGCCGGACTCTTTTGCGCAGCGCGTCGAGCTTCTCTTTGTCCGAGCAGCCTGTGATGACCACCACAGGGATGTGCGGGTGGAAGTTTTCTATGTACTCAACGAGATCCCAGCCGCTGACTTCGCCCGGCATGATCAGGTCTGTCACCAGCATGGCGATGTCCTCATGACTAAGGATCTCGATCGCCTCCCGACCGTTGCTGGCATAGACCGGCGTGAAGAAATCGCCGTAGCTTTTCAGCTGCTCTTCAAGGAGGGCAAGGGCGAAGAGGTCGTCATCGACAATCAGTATATCGTACATCTCGCACCCTTGCCGTCGGCTCTGACATTGTTCCAAATAAACGACACTCCTCTCGTCCGGCACGGCAGCGCGGCCAAAGCCGTCCGGCAGAACGGCTCTGCGCCGTCCGCCCCTTTTACTCAAGTGATGTTCCGCTGAATAGCGCATTGGGCAGAAACGCCCGTGATGAGCCTGCGCAGCCCCTGAAGAAACGCAGACATCCTCTCTAAAGGAGTATCACAGAAGAAGAGGTTCCGTCAAATAGTAGTTTTTTCCGCTGGCGGAGACCAA
>NZ_JBLWEP010000176.1:0-3510 GCF_048287355.1 Candidatus Electronema sp. TJ | reverse complement strand
GAATAGAATGATTCCGCCGCCTGTTATTTCGAGCGCAACAGCTCATGGTCATTTCATGACGCTTCAGCTGCATCCCGCTCCGCTCCTCGCCAAAGATGAAAAACGGCTGGCGGAAAATGCCCCGCAGCACGCTGGAGACGCGCCGTTCCACGCTTGGAACAAGGCATCCGACACTTCGGATGAGGCATTCCACGCTTGGAATGACCCATTCGACACGTGGAATAAGGCATCCGAAGCTTCGAATGAGGCGTTCCACGCTTCGGATGAGCCATCCTACGCTTGGAATGAGGCATCCGAAGCGTAGGATAAGGCATTCCACGCTTGGAATGACCTGTTCGATGCGTGGAACACGGCATTCCAAGCAGGAAATCCGGCAGTTCGAGCGGGGAGCGGAAAATCCCATGAACATTGCATTGGAGGTGAAGTCATGATTGCAGCCAAAGAACTGCTGGCCAAACACAAACCCGCTGTCATCGGCGGCGCACTGGCCCTTGTCCTGCTCAGCTGGCTCTGCTGGTATTTTTCCGACCGCCAAGTGATAAAACGCCAGCTCACTGCCCTGACTTGGGATTTGGGCAAGGCAAGCCGCCAAGAAAGCACAATGGAGACCGCTCTCAAAATGCGCGATGTCAAGGCCGCGCTGGCTGAAAGCTGCTGCACGTTGATCGTGCCGGAGCGCAGCAGGCAGGCAGAATCCGCTGAGCGGGACTTGGCAGTCATGTATCTGATGCACTACCGCGACCGCTATGAGACCTTGACTCTCAGCTTCGATGAGATGGAGATTGACTTCCCAGCCAAAGGCGAAGCAGCGGTACGAAGCCAAGCGCGGCTGCGGCGGCAGGCCGGGCCGGAGCAGTCTGCGGCGGAAACAACGGCTCCGGTGCTCATCTCTCTGAAAAAACAGGACGGCGACTGGAAGCTGACGCAGGCGGAAGTCGCCGAAGCTCTGATCGGTGATGACCTGAGACGTTAGTTTTCCGCAGGAATGATCACCTTCTCCTCTTTGCTGGAGTTCCCTTTCTGCTCCGGCGCGGACGGAACAGCCTCCTGATCCGGGATGGTCACAGATCGCACCTTCTCAGCAGTCGGCACTTCCTCACCGCCGTTCTTTGCATCTTGGGGATCAGAAAGCGGCACGTTGGGCTTGAGATCCTCCCGAACCTTCGCATCTCGGATGAACTGGCGCAGGACTTCCGCGCCCTTGCTCAGATACGGCGCAGCCAGCGAATTTTGAAAGAGATGATGCGAAGGCGAGAAGGCTGAGGCGAGAATCATGTGCAGCAGCGCCGCCACCAAAACCCCTCTGCCCAGACCGAGCAGACCTCCGGCGAAACGGTTGGTCCAGCCCAGCAGTTTGATCTCCAGCACCCTTTGCAGCAGATGGCCGAGCATGGCGAAGAGCAGCATGAAGATAAACAAGAGACAGCCGAAGCTGAGCAGGAAGACCGCGCCGGGCCGAGCGGCAAGATCTTGCGCATAAGGCATGACCTTGCCGACATGCTCTCCTGCCAGCCAGTAGCTGCCTGCCAAGGCGGCAATGGAGGCGGCTTGGCGGATAAAGCCAGCACAGAGTCCCCGCAGCAGGAACATCACAAGGATGAGTCCAATAATGCAGTCAAAGGAAGTCAGGTCGTTCAGGGTCATGCCGCTCACCGTCAGGTTAAAATTTTCCGGAGAGGTTTAATATTCTGGATTTCATTATACGCTTTGTTATGAAGAGCACAACTGATACTTGCTTGGAAATGGCAGAGGCAGTCCAGATTGCAGCTTTTTTTCCGACGACAGCCTCTGCGGCGGTACGCCTGCGGACTGAGAAAGGGCAGTGCGCCGCTTTGGTTGATCTGGAGCAGCAGAATGAGGAGAAGGAGGCGCAGCTGCTGTCAGAGGCGGAGCAGACATTTTTCCAGCAGCTCCGTCATCCCAAGCGGCGGCGGGAATGGCTGGGCGGCAGAATTGCGGCCAAGGCGGCGTTGCTCAATCTGCCGGATGCTGATGACTTTGAGGCGCGGGCGCGGCATCTGACCATTCTGCCAAACGAGCAGGGCAGACCGTCAATCAGCGGCGGAGCGTCCGGATTATCCCTGTCCATCACTCACAGCGGCAGATACGCCGCCGCATTGGCTGCGCAAGGACAGAGCTGCGGCATTGATCTGCAAAAGGTGTCAGAGAAGCTCTTTGCGTTGATCAGCTGGTTCGCTATAGAGGAGGAGCTGCATCTGCTGGCACATTCTGTCGGGAGAGAAGCCGCCGCTCTGACAATGCTTTGGTCGGTGAAAGAGGCGGTGAAGAAAAGTCTGCCGCACGATCAGCCGCATATCTTCGCAGGCATCAAGGTTGCGCGGATCACGCCTGCCGGAGACCGTTCCTGGCGTTTTGAATGCGAGGCGCAGACCGTGATGGCTTATGATTTTTCTCCGTATATCTTGGCCTTGACATGCTGAGGCGAGATGTTTCATGCCGCCGGATTTGCACACGCCTGATGCAGCCGTTTCCTTCCGCGCAGTTCAGTGCCGTGCAGCCAGCTTCTTCCGCAGTTTGAATTTAACCGCCGCCAGAAGCAGCTTGAGCCGCTCGCGGACGCTCGGTTCAGCCCGGCCTGCCAATTCTGTCCGCACCTGCTCCAGCTCGTCGCGCAATTCCAGCAGACGTTCAGTTCCGGCAGCGGCAAGCATCCGACAAGGCTCCGGCAAGGCCGCGAGCATGTATTTGCGAATCACGTCCAAATCCTGTAGCCGCCCGGTCACAGCCGCCTCGCTCAGGGTGTTGCCGCTGTGGATGCGGTAATAAAGCAGCTTCTGATCATGGACATAACGCACTTGGCCGGGAAAAGCCAGCATCATGCGGAAGATGTAGTCATAATCATGCAGATAGCGCAGGGAGCAGAATTTTCCCGCAGTGCGCATGGCTTCGGCAGTCATGAAGAGATTGGAAGTCGTGACCATGAAGTTGCCCTTGAGAAAGGCGGTGTATATGTCGCCGCAGGCAAAGTACCAGTCCCGGTTCTTCTTGTGCCAGATGTTCCAGCCGAAATTCGGATCAGCGAACTCCTCGCCGCTGTCAGATATCGGCACGACATCGCTGAACAAGCAGGCCGCGCCGCTTTCCTGCTGCGCTTTGAGCAGCTTTTCCAAGCGGTCCACGGTGTAGATGTCGTCCGAATTGAGAATGGCAACATATTCGCCTTTGGCTAAGCCCAGGCCCCGGTTGATGGTGTTGTAGGCATCCTGATTCTCCTGATGATAATACGACAGCCGGGGATCGTCATAGCTTTGGGCGATGCGGCCGGTCGCATCCTTGGACCCGTCGTCAATCACAATCAGCTCCAGATGACTGTGCGTCTGCTTGAGGACAGAATCTATGGCCGGGCCGATGAAGCGTTCGTGATTATATGCAGGGATGATGACTGAGATCAGCGGGCTGGCGTTCATGCGTCGGATATACGGAAAAAGGGCTGGTTGATGGCTGCGCAGGCAGCATACGCGCAAGGCTTCCGGCTGTCAACAGCCAAGG
>NZ_JBLWEP010000175.1:0-3840 GCF_048287355.1 Candidatus Electronema sp. TJ | reverse complement strand
CTCCTCGCCAAAGATGAGGAGCGGACGGCGGAAAACGCTCCGCAGCCTGCTGGAAATGCCTCATTCCTCTCTGGCAATGAGGCGTTCCCCGCTGGAAACGGGTCATTCCCCTCTGGCAATGAGGCATTTCCTCTTGGCAATGAGGCATTGCCAGAGTGAAACGTGGCATTCCTTGCTGGCAATGAGGCATTGCCAGAGGGGAATGAGGCATTCTGAGCCGGAAAAAAGGCGTTTCCGAGCGCGAAAACACCAGCGGCACAAGGAAAAGAGGCGGTTGCGGCTCGTTGTTCCGCCTGCGAAGCGGAGATCAAGGCATTGGCGGCTTTGACGCGCCCTCTGGCTGCGGCGAAGCAGACAAAGGCGGCATGGCTGACTGAAATGGTTTGCCGCCACGCTGAACAGGCAGCGGGATGCTCCGGCTGCATCTCTCTGCGTACTCGAATTTATCTGCGCCGCCACGCTTTTTTATTGCGGACTTGGCTGGTTTCAGTTGACCTTGACGGGTTTTGTGACCATTATAGCTTGGCGGCCTGTTCCCCCGCGCCAATAATGAACAATACCGCGCCATGCTCATTCTTGCCCTTGAGAGTTCCTGCGACGACACCGCCGCCGCCGTGCTGGAGGACGGCAGCCGGGTGCTGGCCAGCGTGATCAGCAGCCAGCACAGCGTGCATGAGAAGTACGGCGGCGTAGTCCCGGAGCTGGCCTCGCGCTGCCATATTGAGGCGGTCTGGCCGGTGGCGGAGGAAGCCCTGCGCCAAGCCGGGGTGACGCTGGACGAAATCGGCCTGATTGCCGCCACGCAGGGGCCGGGCTTGGTCGGCTGCCTGCTGGTGGGCTTCACTTTCGCCAAGTCGCTGGCCTTGGTGCGGAACATCCCCTGCGTGGGCGTGGATCATCTGGCCGGGCATCTGCTGGCCATTCTTTTGGAAGATAACAAGCCGGAATTTCCGTACACCGCTTTGGTGGCCTCCGGCGGCACCAGCTCGCTCTTCGCGGTCAGCAGCCCGACGGAATACCGCCTGCTGGGCCGCACCCGCGACGACGCGGCAGGGGAAGCCTTTGACAAGGTGGCGAAGATGCTTGATCTTGGCTGTCCAGGCGGGCCTGCGGTGAGCAGGCTGGCGGCAGCGCAGGGCAGGGCTGATGCCTTCGCCTTTCCCCGCGCCCTGTCTGACGGCAGCGTGGATTTCAGCTTCAGCGGCCTGAAAACAGCGGTGATGAATCAGATCAGCCGCTTTCGCCAGCTCAATCAGCCAGTGCCGACAGAGGACATCTGCGCCTCGTTCGAGCAGGCGGTTGCCGACGTGCTGACCGAGAAGACCATTCTTGCCGCCAGACGCTGCGGCCATGAGCGGATTGCCCTTGGCGGCGGCGTGGCGGCCAACCGCAGGCTGCGGCAGCAGATGGCCGCCCGCTGCGTTGAGGAAGGTCTGCAATGTTTCCTTCCCTCGCCAGCCTTCTGCACTGACAACGCGGCGATGATCGGCTTGGCGGGCTGGCATCTTTTTCAGGCAGGCCAGCGCGTCGGCCCGGACGCAGACGCATTCTCGCGCTCGCCGCTCAACTGAGGGATCATGCCGGTCTTTCTCCAGAAACTCGCCCGGCTGCCCAGATATTACTTCCTCAGGGTCAAGCGGCTGAAGGGCGACCCGGAATATCTGGCGCGCGGCTTCGCTCTTGGCGTGTTCATGGGCAATCTGCCCTTCGTGCCGCAGACGCTGCTGCTCATCCCTGTCACCATTGCTCTGAAAGCCAGCACGGTCGGCGGCATCATTTCCTCAGTGATTGTCAACAATCCTTTCACCGTCACTATCCAGTATTATCTGGCCTGGCGGCTTGGCATTTTTCTTCTGCCCGGCAAAGGATCAGCAGATGAGCTGCACATGCTGATGCAGACAGTGGCTGAGAAAGGGCTGATCAGCGGATTGAGCGAAATTGGCCGCGTCGGCCTTGACACCCTGCTGGTGCTTCAGGTTGGCGGGGCGGCGATGGGCGTTGTGCTGGCTGCTGCCAGCTATTATCCTGTCCTCAAATTCTTCCGCACGCTCCGGGAGCGCAAGCAGCGGAAACATCTGCTGAACAGGGAGCCATGAGCATGCGGGCCAATGTGCTCCGCAAGCTGGCCCGGCTGCCGCGCTATTACTTTTTGCGGATCAAGCGGCTGCGCGGCGACCCGGAATATTTAGCCAGAGGCTTCGCCTTCGGGGTGTTCATGGGCGTGCTGCCGCTGGCCCCGGTGCAAACTGTTATTCTGGTGCCGCTGGCCATCCTCCTCAACGTCAGCACCATGTCCGCCTTTATTGCCGGGGTGCTGGTCAGCAATCCGCTCACCTTCCTTCCTCAGTATTATCTGACTTGGAAGGTTGGCAACGCGGTGCTGCCTGGCTGGTCAACCTGGGCGCAGGTGCAGGCGGCGATCAGCGTCATCGGCGAGCAGGGCATGATGGAGGGACTTGCCGCCCTCAGCAGCTTGGGCTTGCAAACCATCGTGGTAATCGAAACCGGCGGGGCGATTATCGGACTGCCTGCCGCAGCGGCCAGCTACGTTCCCGCCCGCGCCTTCTTCCGGGCAATGCAGGAGCGGCGGCTGCGGAACAAACTTCTCAAGAGCAAACAAGAGCAATGAGCATGGACAAGCTGCGCATTCTGCGGCTGCTGAAATATTACTTTCTGCGGATCAAACGGCTGAAAGGCGATCCTGAATACTTGGCGCGAGGCATCGGCTTCGGGGTCTTCATCGGCAATCTGCCGCTGATGCCGCAGACCATTTTCCTTGTCACCCTGACCGTGGCCCTGCGGATCAGCACGGTCGCGGCCTTCATCTCCTCCACCGTGGTCAACAACCCCTTCACGGTGATGTTCCAATATTACCTCTCGTGGAAGGTGGGCAGCGCGGTGCTGCACGGCGGCTGCTCGTGGAACCAGCTGCAGGCTGCCCTGCACATGTTTGATCAGGGGCTGCGCATCGGCCTGAGCGCGGTCAGCGGCTTGGGCATGAAAACCTTGGGCGTGCTGCTGACCGGCGGCACGATCATAGGCTTAGTCTCCGGCGTGGCCAGCTATCTCTGCTCGCGCAAGTTCTTCTGGATTGTGAAGCGGAAACGGGCCATGAAGCACCGGCTGGACAAGAGGAGCTGAAATGTTTTATCAAAGAAGCAAGACCGTGCTGCGGCAGGAAGGTTTGGCTGCCTCTAAAAAGCTGGGCCAGAATTTTCTTGTCCACCGGCACACGGCAGAGTGTATTGCCGATCTGGCAGGACTGAGCAAGGACGACACGGCAGTGGAAGTTGGAGTCGGCTTGGGCGCATTGACCAAGCCGCTGGCAGAGGCTGCCGGTCACGTCATCGGCTTGGAGGCGGATTCCGGCATCATCCGTCTGCATGAGGAGCGCGGCGGCCTGCCGGAGAATGTCCGCCTCATTCATCAGGACGTGCTCAAGGCGGACTTCGCCGCGCTGGCCGAGCTTTGCGGCGGCAGACTGAAGATTGTCGCCAACCTGCCCTATTCCATCTCCTCGCCCTTTTTATTCAAGCTGATTGAGGAGCGGGAGCGGGTCGCCTTTGCGCTGGTCATGCTGCAAAAGGAGCTGGCCGAACGCCTGCTGGCCCAGCCGCGCACCAAAGCCTACGGCGCACCGACTGTGCTGCTGGCCGCCTGCGCTGCGGCTGAGGCGGTGATGGAAATCGGGCCGGATGAATTTCATCCCCGGCCCAAGGTGGATTCGCTGCTGGTGCGCCTGAGCTTTCATCCAGAGCCGGAACGGGTTCGCCGATTGGGTGCTTATGACCGGGAACTGCTCCGGCGGATTGTCAGCGCGGCCTTTGGCCAGCGGCGGAA
>NZ_JBLWEP010000174.1:0-4035 GCF_048287355.1 Candidatus Electronema sp. TJ | reverse complement strand
TTTGCAGATGAGCAGGAAAGAAACAGCAACGGTTATGTGAAAAATACCGCAACAGAAGAAACCGGTTCGCTGTCCGCTGCAACGCTTGTTCACTTCTGCAAGAGGTCTGCCAGCTGATAAGTTTTTTTTCTGAATTCATCTGTCGCGAATTACAGCATCGCTGGGAAAATATTTTTGGCATGGACAAAACCATGGGCCGGATGCACAGCGGCGCGCTGTTTGCCGGTGCGGCATCAGAACTGCCTGATCAACAGTGGACTTACGCAATCCTGTTGACTTTTTTTTCCCGGCGGGTCTATAGTGAAGAATTGCGAGATTGAAGTTCGAATTACCAGCTCAGGAGGTGCGCCATGCCTGTTTCTCTTGCCGGTTCCGTAGGCCGGAATGGAAAAAATTTTCCAAGCGACGTGCGGCTGATCTTCTCCCTGTTCAACAAGATTCTGCCCGCGCCCTTGGCAGTCGGTGATCAGTGTTCAGCGGATCTGATCCAAGCGATTTTCGATTTTCAGAAATCCTTCCTCTCCAGCCCGGACGGCCTGATTGATGTGGGCGGCGCAACATGGCGCAAGCTCACCGCTGCTACAGGGCATGGTTCAGTCATCCCGCCTCTGCTTCTTTCTTTTGACGACGGCCCGGCTCCGACCGCCGCTCTGCATTCAATTTTGAACACCCTTGACGCAGCAGGAATCAAAGCTGAATTCTATGTGCTGGGCAAAGAGGTGGACAGCTTTCCCTCTGCGGCCAAAGAGATTGTCCAGCGTGGCCACCGGGTGCAAAATCATTCCTACAGCCACCCCAACTTGGCCAGCGCGGCTGAAGCTGTGGTACACTCCGAGCTGGAAAAAACGCAGGACAGCATCAGGAAGGCCACTGGCATAACTCCGACAAAAATACGTCCGCCCTTCGGCGCAGGCGGCTGGCCTCCGTATGATCCCCAGTTAGCCAAGGTGGCGGCGAGTCTCTCGCTGAAAATTGAGAATTGGGACATTGACACCGAGGACTGGAAAAGTCCCAAAGGCACGATGGATCCGGCCAAGCTGCGTATGATCAAAAAGCAGCTCGATCAGCGCAGCGGCGGCAGGCCGTTGAATGTGCTGATGCACATTCAGAACGAGACTGCTGACGATCTTGGCCGTTTCATCAGTCAGCTCAAGGCGTGGGGCTATGTTTTCGCCGCACCTTGACAAAGCCTGCCGCCGGGCCGTTCTGCTCCTGCTGACTGTCCTGCTTCTGCTGCCGCTGCCAGCCTGCGGCAGTCAAGAGCTGATGCAGGCGGCGGCCAGCTACCGGCAGCGGAAGGACTCCGCCAGCTTGGAGATCATCCACCTAAACTTGCACCGGGGAATGCCGCAGGCTGAGGTCGAAGGACTGCTCGGAGAGCCGGATTATTCGCCCATTGAGGGGCAGCAGTATTACGCCTCCCGTTGGGATGGAACAAAACAGAGCGGTCCGCCGCCGACTTTGGTGGTGGACTACCGGGACGCGCAGGGCGGCCTGACCGCCGTGCTGCATGATTTCTGGCTGGGGACAGCCGGAGAATAAATCTTAACAGCGAGGTTTTTCATGCCGTATTCGATTTCTGGCTCAGTGGGCGAAGGCGGAGTCAACCGCGCGGAAGACGTGCGGACGGTCTATGCCCTGTTCAACAAAATTCTCTCAACGCCGTTGACGGTCAGCGACATCTGCTCGGCAGAGCTTGTTCAGGCGATCAAGACATTCCAAACGTCATTCATGAGCAGGCCGGACGGCAGAATTGATGTCGGCGGCGGCACATGGCGGCGGCTTCTCGCGGCGGCGGAGCCATCCATACCTAGCGGCGGGGCATGGGCTGCGCAGCAGCAGTGGAGCGACAGCTACGAGGCCGAATACTCGCGCTGGATCGAGCAGCTGTACACCAAGAAAGGCTCCACGCTGACCGCCTGCCTGCGCAATCCCTCGGCCAACAGCCTGTACTCCGAAGAGGACAGAACTGTCTCAGTCTTCAGCGACTGCGCCGACCTGCCCTATCTGCTCCGGGCCTATTTTTGTTATAAGAAAAAACTGCCATTCTCCTTCAACTCGACCATCTCCGGCGGACGCTACACCAGCGGCAACACGCCAGGCAGCCGCAAATCCTTCCTCGACTATGCCAGCTTTTCCAGCTTGGCCAGAGCAATCAGCAACAGCATTCACAGCGGCTTTTTCCGCTACGCGTGGACAACGGAGAAGACCGATACCTATTTGGCCGAGGTCAGCCGGGAAAGCATCACGCCGGGCGCAGTCTATTACGATGCCAACGGCCACGTTTTGGTGGTGGGGCGGGTGGATGCAGACGGCACGGTCTGGCTGATGGATGGCCACCCGGACAACAGCCTGACCAGCAAGCGCTTCGGCGAGTCACTTTCGCGCGGCTCCTGCACGAGCGGCGGCGGCTTCCGCCGCTGGCGGCGGCAGACCGTGAGCGGCGGAAGCATCGTCCTCGCCGCCAATCAGGCCGAAAAATTCTTTGATTCCAGCCAGAGCCAGTGCCAGAGCAGCTACCGCGTTGACGGCTTCGACCTCAACTATCATCAATGGGTAAAGCGACGGCTGGCTTCTGGCAATATCCGCATTGATCCGATCACAGAGCTGGCCCAGCAGCTTTCTGCCCTGCACGAGGCCCTGAAGGAGAGGGTAGACTCCGTCAAAGCGGCGGTGGACAACGGCATCCACCGAAAGGCCCATCCGAACAGTCTGCCCCACAACATCTACGGGGCCGAAGGCGAATGGGAGACCTACTCCACGCCAGGACGGGATGCGCGGCTGCGGGCGCAGGTGAAGGAAACGCACAGTTTCATCAGCATGAGCGCGGAGGCGGTGGCGCGGGGCAGCCATCCCTACCTATTCAACGGCACAGCCAGCCAGCTGGTGCGCCGCTACGGGGAAATCTGGCAGGACAGCTCGACGCGGCTGCGGATCAGCTATGCCAGCTCCGCCGGAGCGGCGGTTTCGCTGACCTTGGCCGAAATCATGGACCGGCTCTTCAAGCTCTCCTTTGACCCCTATCATTGCCCGGAGCTGCGCTGGGGCGACACGCAGAGCACTGCCTGTCAGGACGGCTCGGTCAAGCGCGACTGGTACAACAAGGAGCAGCGGCTGCGCAATGTCATCACCCCGGACAGCAACGCCAACACCACGGTGGACTGGGGGCCGCTCAATCCGCCGGAAATCCACATCGGCAAACTGCTGGAGCGGCTGAAGCAGCAGCACGGTGCCTGAGCCAAGGCGCATTCTTTTGCCGCTGCCTGCTGGCTTGGCGGCGGCGCACCAGAGCAGGAGAAAACGATCATGTTCCGACCGTCAGTGGAAAAGCTGATTGAGGTGATGCAGGCCAAAGGCCATGCAGTCTATGACACGCCGGGCGTGGACTGGAATTTGAATATCGTCGGCATCCGCGTCTGCGACCCTGAGCCAGGCACATTCAACGACACGCTGACTGTGTTCCAGCGCTTCCGGGGCATCTGGGAGATTTCTTATTATCACATAACCACGGATCCCAGCCTGTACTATCTGCGGCATCCGGTCAACAGCTCCGGCACCGCCATCCTCAAGGAGGGGCAGTACAGGGGCGCGTACAAGCTTGATGTTCACAACCGGGGGCTGGCCAGCGGTCATCTGGCGCTCTGCCAGCGGCTGAAGCCGGTCACAGTCTACCGCGACAGCAACCGCGACGCGAAGCTGAATCTGCTTGCGGGGAAAACCGAGACCGGCCTGTTCAACATCAACATCCACCGCACCAGCGAACACCACATCAACGAGCAGAAGTTCTCCGCTGGCTGCCAAGTTTTCGCTGATCAGCGGCAGTTTGCCGACTTCATCCTTAAATGTCAGGAGGGGAAAAAGGCGTTCGGCAATAAGTTCACCTACACTCTGCTGCACGAGCGGGATTTTTAGAACCTTAGAATCTTCGCGAGCCTGCTCCAACTGGCGCAGGCTCATTCTTTGCCCTTCTCTATTAGACCTCTTGCATAAGTTGAGCCAGTCAGTGCGCCCTGTGTGAATGAAAATCTTTCGCCC
>NZ_JBLWEP010000173.1:0-4067 GCF_048287355.1 Candidatus Electronema sp. TJ | reverse complement strand
AGCCAAGGCGCAGAGACGATCAACTGTCGGCTTGCGGGCCGCTTCCAGCGGGGTTCTGTTGCCAAGCGCAGGAACAGGCGTGTCGCCCATGCCATCGCCGATGAGAAGAATATGTTTCATGATGTCTGATGGAAAGATTGCTGATGCAGGAGCACTAAGCGTTCGTCGATGCAAAATTGTCGGGCGATGCCTCTGCTATAGGCATGGCATCTGGTCTATTCTTTCTTGGGTTATTCGGCGGCAAGGCGTTGCAGGCCCCTGCATCCATGACTGAAGCCCGCATCATACAGCCTTGATGCCGCAGCCGCCTCATCCGACAACGCCTGCCCGACCAATATCATCGCTGTCTTGCAGATGGCGGATGCTTTCACCTTCTCAGCAATGTCTGCCAAGGTGCCCCGGACTATGCGCTGCTCCGGCCAGGAGGCTTTCTCCACCACCGCTGCCGACGTGTTTTCTGGATAACCGCCTGCTGTGAGTTCGGCAACGACCTTTTCGATCATTCCCACAGAGAGAAAAATGCACATCGAGGCTTTAATAGCGGCTAAGTTGCGCAAGGCTTCCTGCTCCGGCACCGGCGTTCTGCCGCCGATGCGGGTGAAAATCACCGTCTGCGTAATCTCCGGCACAGTCAGCTCCGCTTTGAGCGCGGCGGCGGCGGCAAAAGCCGAGCTGACTCCCGGAACCACCTCATAGCCAATGCCTTCGCGGTCAAGCCGCTGCATTTGCTCGCGGATGGCCCCGTACAAGGCCGGATCGCCGGTATGCAGACGCACCGCCTTTTTCCCAGCCCGCTGCGCCGCAATCAGCACGGCCAGCACCTCGTCCAGCGTCATTCCGGCAGAATCATGAATTTCCGCCGACACGCCCACCAGCAAGGCCGGATTGACCAAGCTGCCCGCATAGACAATCACATCCGCCTCATCCAAAAGACGGCGGCCTTTGAGGGTGAGCAGTTCCGGGTCGCCTGGCCCGGCTCCAAGGAAAATCACAGGATGCGTCATGATGCTCTGCTGATCAGTTGTTTTTTCCGCACCAGCATGGTGGAGAAGTAGTGCAGCTCGCGGCCCGCCGCAGCGCGGATGTCGTAGTGAATGCGCTGCTCGTCCATGCTGCCGCGCTCAACAATCACCGCCTTGTCAATCAGACTCAGTTCATCAAGCAAAGGGAGGAGGCGCGGGAGCTGGCGGAAGATTTTCATCAGCACCACCGCGTCCGACTGCATGAGAATGTCGCGCAGCCGTGCGTCGTCAAAGGCCGCTGGCACTACGGTCAGCACGTCGTCGCCCAGACCAAGCGGACTGACGACCTGCGCCGAGCAGGCGGACATGGCCGTGATGCCCGGCACCACTGTCACCGGCAGATCGGGCCGCAGCTCGCGCAGGGTGTGGAGCAGATAAAAGCCGGTGGAGTAAAGGCCGGGGTCGCCGAGCGTGGGAAAGGCCACGTCGCGGCCTTGATCAAGCTGGGCAAGGACGGTCTCCGCCGCCTGCCGCCAGCTCTGCGCTGCTTCCTGATCCGGCTCGCAGCCAAGGCGGATTTTCTTCATTGAGAAGCACAGCTCCAAGACAGTCTTGCCTTCAGGGCTGACCATCGCCGCCGCGATCTGCAAGGCGCTGCTGCTGTTCTCCCGCGCCTTGGGCGCGGCCCAGACGCTGGTTTGCGTCAGTATCCGCACAGCCTTGCAGGTCATCAGCTCCGGGTCTCCTGGGCCGATGCCGACCAAGTAGAGGCGGCCTGTCTGAGGTGGTGTCATTCCAAGTCATTTCTCCTGCAAATCATCATCTGAATAATATTCAGCTTTTTTCTCGGCAAAGTATGGTTGAATCATCCCGGTTCACAGTTAACTTGCCTTGAATCACGCTTCAGTCGTCCTGAATCACGCTTCATCTGACATGATTGAAGCGTGACTCGGCTTGGTTTACGCTTCAATCGTCGTGAATCACGCTTCAGTCAGCATGGTTCACGAGTGAATCGGCTTGATTGAAGCGTGAACCAGCCCATATTAAGCGTGAGTCGTGTCAAATGAAGCGTGAACTGTCCTGATTGAAGTGTGAACCAAGGCGGTTGAAGCGGCCTTTTGGGTTCACGCAGCCTGCTTCGTCCTGCGCCCTCATTTCCCCTTCAGCAAAAACTGATACATCGCAGGCAGCCAAGGCGCGGATGACCTGCCGTTCCATTCGCATATGTAAGGCAAAGTGGCATCTTTGCCGCCGCCAGGGCCGCCGTTGTCATTCCACGTCCCGTTCGGCCAGAGCTGAAGGAAATCCTCGCCGCCATCACACTCATTCGGCTCGCCGCTGTTCCAGTTCGTCCAATTGCACGGCTCGCCGGTGATCCATCTCCATGTTCCGTCCTGAACCTCGTCTGTTGCGCCGAGCCACGCATTTGCGCCTTTGGAGGTGACGTATTTCTGCTCCTCCGGGCTGGTGACAGTGGCCAGATATCCGCCCAACGCGGCGCAGGCGGCCTTGGCTTCGCTCCAAGTCAGCGGCGAACTGAACCGCTGGTAGGAATGGCCGTTGGCCGGGTTCACCGTTTTGGCTGTGTCGGACATCGCTTCATACGCCCCGATGTCGGGCAGGATGCCGATTGGCCGCGCGAAGCCGTCAAAATCGAGCGGCGCGGAGTTTTCCGCAGAGCCTTTGTTGATTGCAGGGCTGTCCTGCGTCAGATGGAAGTCTGAATCGGCGTTCAGGCCGGGAGCTGCAAGCAAAGGGTCTTGAACGATGTTCCCGCCTGCGTCTGTGGCGTTGTCGTCTGTGTCAGTGCCGCCACCGTAAATCAGGTTGCTGCCGTAAACGGTTTTAGGGGTTGGAACCTCGTTGGGAAACGGGTATTCATATTTGAGCCATAGAGCAGCCTTGTGCTGCGCTGTTGCGATGTTGTTGAACACCCGCGTATCAAAGCCGTGAAGGGCTATTTCCCCAAGTGCTCCGCAGTGCTCCCTCAACGGCTGGCTTTGCAGATTGCTATACACCGTGTTGTGCAGCACATCGACATGAGCTGCGTCGGATAGAATTCCCCGTCCACCATTGCCGTAGATCAGGTTGTTCATGATTAACGTCCGATGAGGATAAAGTTTATCTTTATATGCCTTCATCCATTCAGGAGAATCCTCGTAGACCTGCCTGCTCCCAAAATCATCAAGGATAATCCCATTGCCGTCAGTAGGCCAGTCCACTGCGGTCGGGACGCAAGTGTTGATCTCGGCCTCATTTAGATAAATTCGATTGTTGGCTATGACTATTCTATAGTCAGTTCCATTCACTCTGGTTGCCCCAAAATCAATGTCGCTGCCATGTGGCTGATAGAAACCTATTCCGCTTGAATTCTGACAAGAATGCCGTGCGTTATTCCATACAATGTTATTTTCTATGGTTATATAATCTACCCATGCGCTGCCTATACCAGAGTTAGGGCAGTCATGCACATTGCAGTTACGCACAATACTGTGGTGTCCTTCTGTAACATAAATACCGCTTCCACTTCCATAGTCTCCATGAGGATAATCTTCAGGAGACACTTCGAATCCGTCAACAATAATATAAGAACCTACGATATGGATTCCACCTTTAGCAGGTTCGCCTTGACGGACTTTGAAACGAATATGTGGGTGATGGCCGGGATAAGCCTTGAATGTAGTCCAATATGGTTTACCATCCTTCCTTGCTGTCTCACCATCCTGACCGAAGTATGCCACTTGATATTTGTCGCCGTAAACATCCTCTGGATCAGGACAAACGCCGTCTTTCACCAGCACAGTGTCGCCAGGCTGTGCCTTGAAGCCCGCCCAATAAAGCGTTTTCCACGGAGTTGCCTCTTTGGTCGCATCCTGATTGTCAGCATCTTTTGCCGTCGGGTCATCGCAGTCAACATAATACGTCGCTGCCTGCGCGGAAGCAGCAAACACGGCCAGCATTGCCGCAAGCAATGCTTTCAACAATCTGCTTCCCTTCATGGTTTCATCTCCTGAAAAATTCTGTCGCGTATTTTTCGGATTTCCTCTTCCAGCAGCCCGGTTATCTCTTGCACCTCAGCAATGGACATGTTCTTCCGCAGCAATC
>NZ_JBLWEP010000172.1:0-4094 GCF_048287355.1 Candidatus Electronema sp. TJ | reverse complement strand
GCCCAAGGCCGTCACAGCGAGGCGGAGCTGCTGTACAAGCAGGCGCTTCAGCTCAGTGGAGAAGGTATTGGGCAATGAGCACCCGCATATGCTTGCCGCGCAGATGAATTATATAGTTCCGCTGATCAATACAAACCGCCTTCTCTCATGTTCCTTCCAAAAACTCTGCACAGGCTCCAGCGAAAAGGCGCGGCGGCGGCATCTGCAATCAATCAGCAATGTTCAAGATGCCGTTCTTTCCTGAGCCAGCCAGCAGCCGGAAAAAGAATGACAAACCAGCGCGGGATTTCATGGAAACCTTCTACGACAAATGGCTGAGTTCAAGAAACAACATCAGCCCGGCGGAAGCCCTGCATCAAACCCGCCTGCAATGCATCCGCGACAAAAAGCCGACAAAGGACTGGGCACCGTATGTGCTGGTGGGAAGGAGAAACTGGCAAGCTGCTGCGCAATCCTGCTGAACGCCTGCGCCGGATGAGGAGCCGTTTCCCCCGCCTCTGCCGAGAAGAGTGGCGCGTTCTGGTTACCGCTTGACTTGAAAGGGATTAGGGAGCAGAATACAGCTCATCATCTCCCGGCAGATGGCTGTTGCCATTCCCGGAGCGAAAGGGGAAGCCCTTTTCCGCGCCGTCTGCCGACAGATCAATTCCAGCACCGGGCAGCGGAGGCATTCATGCACGACGTTCAGCAGATCAGGAACACAGTCATCCTTGGACACGGCCACAGCGGCAAAACCACTCTTGCCGAAGCCCTGCTTTTCACTGCCGGGGCAGTCAATCGGCTGGGCAAAGTGGACGAGGGCAGCTCCGCCCTTGACTTCGAGGATGAGGAAGTCCGCCGGAAAATCTCCATCAGCGCGGCCTTCGGCCACCTGAGCTGGCAGAACTGCGGCGTTTTTCTCACCGACACGCCCGGCGACGACAACTTTGTCAACGAAACCAAATTCGCGGCCCGCATGGCGGACAGCGCGCTGCTCACTGTGGGCGGCGTGCTGGGCGTGCGCAGCCAGACCGAGCGTTTTGTTGATTTCGTGCTGGAGCGCAGACTGCCCTGCCTGATCTGCATCACTAAAATGGACCGCGAACGCGCCAGCTTCTTTGAGACCTTTGACGAAATACGCCAGACTTTCGGCCCGCTCAATCCGGCAGTGCTGCATCTGCCCATTGGCAGCGAGAAGGATTTCAAAGGAGTTGTGGATGTCCTCAACCGCCGCGCTCTGTTCTTCCGGCCTGACGGCACGGCGGACATTGCTGAAATTCCCTCCGAGCTGACTGAAGAGGCCGCTGAACGCCGCGCCAGCTTGATGGAGTATGTGGCCGAAACCGACGACGACCTGCTCGAGCATTTTCTTGAGGAAGGAGAGCTGTCCGACGAGGTGCTGCTCTCCGGTTTCGCCGCTGCGGTGCGGCAGGGCAAAATTGCTCCGGTGCTGCCCTGCTCGCCGCTGAACAACGCAGGCAGCTCGCTCATCCTTGATGCCATCGTCGGCCTGCTGCCCGCGCCGGAACAGCGTCCTCCCCTGATCGGCACCAATCCGAAAACCAAAGAATTAGTGCAGCGCAGCGGCGCGGCAGACGCGCCCTTCTCCGCCCAAGTTTTCAAGACCACCGCAGACCCCTTCACCGGGCGGCTGACTGTCTTCCGGGTGCTTTCCGGCACGCTGCAAGGCGACAGCTTCTACAATGCCAGCAAAGGTGAGAACGAGCGTTTCGGCCATCTTTTCCTGCTCCAAGGCAAGGAGCAGAAGCCGGTGGACAGCGTTGTGCTAGGCATGATTGTCGCCGCCGCTAAATTGAAATGCACCGGCACCGGCGACACGCTCTGCGACGAGGCCGAACCAGTGGCTTATGAGCCGCTGGATCCGCTGCCGCCCGTCATTTCCTACGCTGTCCGGGCCAAGATTGAAAAGGACGAGGAGAAGCTCTTCTCCTCGCTGACCAAAATGCTGGATGAGGACTTGACCCTGCGCATGACCCGCGAGACGCAGACGCACGAAGTGCTGCTGTCCGGCATCGGCCAAGTGCATCTGGAGGTGATCAAAGAGCGGCTGAAGCGCAAGTTCGGGGTGGAGATGGAGCTGTCGCTGCCGAAGATTCCGTACCGCGAGACCCTCAAAGGCAAAGCCTCAGCGCAGGGCAAACATAAGAAGCAGTCTGGCGGGCGCGGCCAGTTTGGCGACTGCACCATTGAGATCGAGCCGCTAAAGGACGGGCATTTCGAGTTTGCTGATAAAATCGTTGGCGGCGTGATTCCTCAGCAATACCGTCCGGCAGTGGAGAAAGGCATCGTCGAGGCGATGGAGAAAGGGGTTCTTGCGGGCTACCCCTTTGAGGGCCTCAAAGTCAGCCTGCTGGACGGCTCGTATCACAACGTGGACTCCTCGGAAATGGCCTTCAAAATCGCCGGCTCCTTGGCCTTCAAGACAGCGGTGATGAAAGCCAGCCCAGTGCTGCTGGAGCCGATCATGGAGCTGGAAATTCATGTGGACAAAGAGCATGTCGGCGACGTGATGGGCGATCTCAACTCGCGGCGGGGCCGTGTGCTGGGCATGGACAGCAACAGCCGCCGCGAGATCATCCGGGCGCAGGCCCCGCAGGCCGAAGTCCAGCTCTACGGTCTTGATCTGACCTCGATGACCGGAGGACGCGGCAGCTTCACGGTCAAATTCTCCCACTATGAGGAAGTGCCTGCCCAGATCGCGCAGAAGATCATCGCCGCCCATCAAGCGGAAGCGGCGGCAGAGTAAGGCCGCTCAGGCCTCTTGCGTAAGCCGAAAGCAGGGGCGAAAATTTTTTTGCCCCTGCAGATTGGCATAACTTATGCAAGAAGTCTTTTCTTTTTCCCCACATCATCATGACCGGAAAGCGCATTCTTCAACTCCAAGCCTCCTTGCGGAGCCGCAGCCTTGACGCGGTTCTGATCACCGAACCAGCCAACCGCCGCTATCTCAGCGGCTACACTGCCGCTGACCACGGCATTCAGGAAAGCTCCGGCGTGCTGCTGATCCCCAAAAACGGCAGGCCCCGGCTGCTCACCGACTCCCGCTTCGAGCTGCAAGCGCAGGAGGAGGCGCAGGGCTTCAAGGTTGAGCTGTACCGCAAGGGTCTTGCCGCGTTGCTGAAAACACTGCTGCCTGAGCTGGGAGTTCGGCGGTTGGGTTTTGAGAGCCATTATTTTCTCCACGCCGCTGTCAGCAGGCTGGAAAAGGTCTTGGCAGGCGCAACAGAGCTGGTGCCGCTCACCGGCTTGATTGAGCGGATGCGGGAGATCAAGAGCGAGGAGGAAATCAGCCTGATCAGACAGTCCGTGCGCCTGAATGAGCGGATTTTCCAGCAGGTGAGCCGAACCATCGCGCCGGGAATGACAGAAATTGAAATCGCCTTGGCTGTTGAACGGTCAATGAGGGAGAACGGCGCGGAGCGGCCCAGCTTTGACACCATTGTCGCTTTCGGATCCAACGCTGCCAAGCCTCATGCCGTGCCCACAGACAGAGTTCTGCGGGAGGGAGAGATCGTCTTGATTGACATGGGGCTGATTTTGAAGGGCTGGTGCTCGGACATGACCCGCACGCTCTTTGTCGGCAAACCGGACAGCCTTTTCCTCGACCGGCTGCGGGCGGTGCGCAAAGCCCAGCTGGCGGCTGTCAAAGCGATTCGGGCAGGCGCGGTTTGCCGCGAGGTGGATCAGGCGGCACGGCAGGTGCTCGATCAAGCAGGCATGGGCAAAGCCTTTGGCCACAGTCTCGGCCACGGGGTTGGCCTCGCTGTTCACGAGGCTCCCAGCCTCAATCCCCGCAACCGCAAGCAGCTCCGCGCCGGGATGATAGTCACCATTGAGCCGGGCGTGTATTTTCCCGGCTGGGGCGGCATCCGGCTGGAAAACATGGCTGTGGTGCGTGAGGGCGGCTGCGAGCTACTGAACGAGGATACGACCGGCTTGGATTTGTAGCGCGGCTGCTGAACTGCGGTTGCGGCGCAATGACAAAGGTCTCCTGTTCGGCAGCAAAGAGCCGCTGCTTGACAGAAGACCTTTGTTGTTTGGCCACCAAGAGTTGTTGCCGACCTGCAAAAAGTTCTTGCTTGACCGCAAAAGTC
>NZ_JBLWEP010000171.1:0-4131 GCF_048287355.1 Candidatus Electronema sp. TJ | reverse complement strand
GTCAGAATTAGCTTGTCGCCTTCCCATTTAGGCGGCGTGACGGCCCGCTCCAAGGCGGAGACTATCCACGGTTTTTTAACCGTTTTGATGAATTCCGGCCAGTCCTTGCGGATGTCACGCTCACCTGACGCAACTTTTGGCGCAGGCTGAAACTGCTCCGCCGGATGCGGCGGCTCTTCCGGCATGGGCGGCGCAGGCGGCAACTCCGCTGTTGTCCGGGTTGGCTCAAGTTCTAGCGGCTTGCTCTCAGCAACTATAGTTTTTTTTTTCTCGTAAAGCGGGGCAGGCTCTGCCGCCTGCGGCAGCGCAACTCCGGCAAGGATACTGTCCAAGCGGCCCAGCAGTTCAGTCACCGGCACCACATCTTCTGCCTGCACCGCGCGGATAAAGGCCATCTCCACAGCAAAGCGGGGTCGCGATGACCAGGCTGCCTTCTCCAAGCTGTCCATCAGCAGGTTGAAAAGCAGGAAGAGCGACTGCGGCGAATGGCTGGCAGCGGTTTCTTGCAGGCTGGCCAGCTCGTCCGCAGGCAGGTCAAGCAGCTGGGCTGGCTCTTTGCTCACCGCGCAAACCACCAAACTGCGGAACCACGCCAGCAGCTCGTTGATGAAACGCTTGAGATCCATGCCGGAGCGTGTCACGGTCTCCAGCCGCTCCAACGCTGCGGCGAGATCGTGGGCCAGCAGTGCTTTCGCCGTTCCGGCGATGACTTCGCTACCGACCGTGCCCAGCACCTCAGCGGCATCAGCCGCCGTGACCTGCTCGCCGCAATACGAGAAAAGCTGATCAAGCAGACTGAGGCCGTCGCGCACTGAGCCGCCAGCGGCCCGCACCACCATGTTCAGCGCGGCAGGCTCCATCATGATGCCTTCGCTCTCCGCCAAGCGGGCGAAATGCGCGGCCAGCTCCTTGCTGCCCACCCTTTTCAGCTCATAGCGTTGGCAGCGGGAGAGGATCGTCACCGGCACCTTGTGCAGCTCAGTGGTGGCGAACATGAAATAGACGTGAGCGGGCGGCTCCTCCAAGGTCTTCAGCAAGGCGTTGAAGGCTTCAGTGGTCAGCATGTGCACTTCGTCAATGATGATGATCTTGAAGCGCGACATGACCGGCATGAAGCGGATATTCTCTTTCAGCTCGCGGATTTCCTGAATGCCCCGGTTCGACGCGCCGTCAATCTCGTGCAGGTCAACCGAGCTGCCGGCGGCGATTTCCTTGCAGGAACGGCAGGCGCAGCATGGCTCCGGCGGCTGGCCGCTTTCGCAGTTGAGGGCTTTGGCCATGATCCGGGCCAAGGTGGTCTTGCCGGTGCCGCGCACCCCGCTGAAAATCAGGGCGTGCGGCACCCGGCTACGCAGCAGGGCGTTCTGGAGGGTGCGGACGATGTGCTGCTGGCCGACAACCTGGGCGAAATTCTGAGGCCGGGATTTACGGGCAAGGACGAGGTAGGACAAGGCTTTCTGTGGTTAAGGCATCAGCAGGCGCAGGACGGCCTGTCAGATTTTATTGATTGAAGAACGATCATGTTTTCTTAATTCCTCTTACAATTGCCATTCGTAAATTGTTGGAGTATTTTACAAAGCCGGAGAATCGAACTTCGGATCCGCTTTCTTCCATCCACTTCTTCACTGTTTTGATCCGTTGTGGATTATCGTAAGCCGGAGAGAACATATCAAACGTATCTAACACAACCCATTCCCGCAATTCTTCTTTAGACAGATTAGCCGGAATTGTTCTGTTGATATCACACATAGGAATGAAGCGATGTGCGATTATCCCTAATTTCAATTTATCAAAAAAACGGTAGGTCTTAATAAGTCGATTAGTATTGCGCTCTATTTTGCCTAGGAGTTTTTCATGCGTCATCTTTTTTGTAAAAGGCCTCAGCATATATTTAGCACTGATCTTGGTGTACCATCCTTTGATGGGATAAAAATCCACAACGATTTCGGCACCTGGTTTTGCTTTGTTTACCAGGCATTGTACAGATTTTTTAAAATCTGGAGTGTGCTGCAGTACACCAAAACAAAATACTTTATCAAAAGAGTTATCGGGAAAAGGCATATCGTAAATACTTGCCTGGAATAATTTTAAGCGATCGCCATGATGCGAGTTATTACGGTAATTGGCAGAAACAGCATCTGAATAATCAATACTGTAGAGATTACCCTTTGTATGGTCCAGTACAATCTGTGTGAACCGACCGGCACCGCTGCCTGCTTCCAGTATATCTTTACCCGACAAATCTTCTTTATCCCAGTTAGTAGCTGCAAAGAATCTTTCTTTAGAAAAGGTAGCATTCTTCCTTTCCCGGTCGATCTGTGTCTTTTGGAACTTATTCCATTGAAAACCGAAATTATCTGTATAGTTATGTTCTTCAACAAACCTCGACACTCCATTAGTAATCTTAAAGACATTTCCATCTTCGTCTTTTAATGTATCGCCAGACTGAACCAGTAATTTTTGAGTAAAAGGATTAATGATCGAAACCATTTATTATTTATTTTTTTGATCCTCCGAATATTTCCCGGCCCGATAATTCTGGCGGCAAAGATGCAAGTATCTAGAAATCAGAAGAAAGCAACCATGTTAAAACAACATACTGGGCATCTGCGCCGCCGCTTTTCCTGCAACAACACTTCATCATAAACCGCCTGCGGCACTCGGACATCGGAAAACAGGCGGTTGAGCAGTTCCAGCCCGTCGCACAACGCCAGAGCGACCAGCGCGGAGCTGTCGGCGACAATCAGCATGATGCCGCGTTTCCTTTGATGAGCGCGGCAAAATCTGCCTCCAGCTCATCCGGGGCATAATCAATAACATCAATGCAGTGCTGGCGGCAGGCTTCCAAAAAGGCATAGCGGTCAACTCCGGCAAATTCACAGGCCGCACCTGCTGAGAACTGCCCGGCCCGAAACAGCAGCAGGGCCGCCGAAATTTTCAGCCGCCGGGCCAATTCGTTGGCCGGAAAATCCAGCGCATACTGATCAGGAACCGTTACGACAATCTGCATGGTCACTCCATCGTCTTGTTCTTTTTCGGCTCGCTCCGCTCACTCGCCGCCGAAATCACATCCTCCTGATTTCTTCTATCCTCAACCCGATATTAAAAATCGGCTGGCGGAAGTTTTCTTGCACGATATAGATTCTTTCCTGCGGGCCTCTGATTTTTTATCGCAAGCCAACGATTTCTTACTTCCAGCTCCTGCGATTAAAAATCAACAGCCTGAGACTCTAACGCAAGCTCTTGCAGCAAAACATCAGCCGTGCGATTTCTTCCTGCAAGAGCAGGAGATACATGCCCTGTTCCCGCCTGCGCGGCAAAAACAAGACACTTTTCTTCCGCGCCACAGATTACTTCTCCTGCTGGAAATTGCAACAAAAATCATCAGTCAGCCCTGCGTCTCAGGATGAAAGAGGATGCCGTCCTCCGGCATTTCCTGCGATTTCAGCTCGACCGGGCAGGGCCGCACGTCCCAAACCTTGCGGCTGTAGTCGAGAACAGCGCGGTCAGAGGAGAACTTGCCCATGCGGGCGGTGTTGAGGATGGACATCCGCGTCCAGGCGTTGCGGTCGGCGAACAGCTCGCTGACCCGCTGCTGACAGTCGATGTAGTCCTGATAGTCGGCCAAGAGCATATAGCGGTCTTCATGGAGCAAGGAGTCAACAATTGGCTTGAACAGCTCGCGGTCGCCGGAACTGAAATGGCCGCCTTGAATCAGGTCGACAGCCGCCCGCAGGCTCTCGTTGTGCTGATAATAGTCCCAAGGCCGGTAGCCCTGCCGCCGCAGCTCCATCGCCTGCTCAACGTTCAGGCCGAAGAGGAAGAAGTTCTCCGCGCCGACCTCCTGCCGGATTTCGACATTCGCGCCGTCCAAAGTGCCGATGGTCAGCGCACCGTTCATGGAGAACTTCATGTTGCCGGTGCCAGAAGCCTCCATGCCCGCCTGCGAGATCTGTTCGGAGAGGTTGGCGGTCGGATAAACAATGTGGCCGATCTTGACGCTGTAGTTGGGAATGAAGAAGATTTTCAGCTGGCTGCGCACCGCCGGATCGTTGTTGATCACCTGCGCCACGGAATTGATCAGCTTGATGATCCGCTTGGCCATGAAATAGCCTGGCGCGGCCTTGCCGC
>NZ_JBLWEP010000170.1:0-4245 GCF_048287355.1 Candidatus Electronema sp. TJ | reverse complement strand
TCATTGTCCGCTGCAATCTCAACTTGAGAGCATCACTTGCTGTTCGACCACCACCCGAAAAAAACAGCTGACAGTTCCCAGCGTCAAAGAGACGGCCCGCAAACGCCTGAACGATGACCTGCCGCATGGCCTGTTTATTTTTTCGCAGTTTCATTTGACTTCGCCGCAGTTGCGCCCTTACAATAACAATCAAAAACAGCAGCAGCTTTCCAATCATAAAAACAGGAGGAAGAAGACGAAATGACTGTGAAGAAACGTGTCGTGTCGGCAGCTGTCTTGACCGCAGTTCTGGCAGCTGGAGCCGCTTGGGCCGAGGAGCCGATCAAACCGATCACCCTGCCTGCTGATGTCAATCAGGCGAAAGCTGAGCTGGGCAAGAAGCTCTTTTTTGATCCGCGTCTGTCCAAGTCCGGCTTCATCTCCTGCAACTCCTGCCACAACCTGAGCATGGGCGGCTCGGACAACCTCAAAACCTCCATTGGCCATAACTGGCAGCAAGGGCCGATCAACGCCCCGACCGTGCTCAATTCCAGCCTGAACTTTGTTCAGTTCTGGGATGGCCGGGCCGAGAACCTGAAGGCGCAGGCTGGCGGCCCGATTGCCAATCCAGGCGAGATGGCCTTCACCCATGAGCTGGCCGAAGGCGTGGTGAAGTCAATCCCTGGCTATGTGACTGAGTTCAAGCAGGTTTATGGCGATGACAGCATCAACATTGACCGCATGACAGACGCAATTGCCGAGTTTGAGAAAACCTTGGTCACGCCGAACTCACGCTTTGACAAATGGCTGCTGGGCGATGCCAAAGCCCTGACCGATCAGGAGCTGGCCGGCTACAAGCTGTTCAAGGAGTCCGGCTGCGTGTCCTGTCACTACGGCACATCGGTCGGCGGCGGCACCTTCCATAAAATGGGCATGGTCGAAGAGTATAAAACCAGCAGCCCGGCGGAAGGCAGAAAGGCTGTCACTGGCAAGGACGAGGACCGGCTGATGTTCAAGGTGCCGAACCTGCGCAATGTCGAGCTGACCTATCCGTATTTCCACGACGGCGAGGCCGCGACCTTGAGCAAGGCCGTGGAGACGATGGGCCGCCTCCAGCTTGGCAAGAAGCTGACGGACGAGGAGAATGCGCAAATTGTCGCCTTCCTCAAGAGTCTGACCGGCGAGCAGCCTTCATTCACCCTGCCGATCCTGCCGCCGTCTTCGGACAAGACCCCGCCGCCCAAGCCGTTTGAGAAGTGATTCTTCTCCGTCTGCCGGATCCGGGGCAGAGGGCGGCCCCGGATCCGATGCGCTCTCCTTCTGGACTCCTTTTCGTGCATGCAGCTGCCAGCGAAGAGCAGCAGGCTTCGCTCTGATCAATCTCGGCGGCGGTCTGCGCCGCTTTAATTCTCTTGAAAAGTTGGCGGAATGCTGCTATTCCTTGTGCAATGCCGCCGCAAGAAAATCAACTTCATCTTCCGCATGAGTCCGGTCTCGCATTTTCTTCTCAGCTGGCTGACTGCCAACACTGTCCAGCTTGACCGCCGCGAACGGCTGCTGGTCACGTGCGGCGGCATTGCCCCAGACATGGACGGCTTGGGCATCATCGCTGATTTTCTGACCAGAAACAGCAGCAGGCCCTTGCAATGGTGGGGAGAATATCATCATCTGCTGGGACATAACGCGGCCTTCGGCGCATTGCTGGCCGCGTTCACCCTTCTATGCGCGAAACAGCGGCGGACAGCTGCCGCCCTCTTGAGCCTGACCGTCTTCCATCTGCATCTGTTCTGCGATCTGGTCGGCTCGCGCGGGCCGGACGGCTTTCAGTGGCCGTTGCCGTATCTCTGGCCTTTCTCAAAAGCTTGGCAATGGACATGGGACGGCCAATGGGCCTTGAACGCTTGGCCGAATCTGCTGGTCACGGCAGCCGCGTTGCTGGCTGCGTTTTATCTGGCGTGGAAAACAGGACGCTCGCCGCTGGAGTTTGTTTCTCTCCGGGCGGATGGACAGTTTGCCGCCGCGCTGCGGGCCAGACTGGGAACACCTTGGAAAAGTTGAGCGAATAAATGCCTGTTTACGAATACACCGCCCTTGATGCGGCTGGGAAAAAACACAAAGGCGTTCTGGATGCGGACTCGCTGCCGATCGCCCGGCAGAAGATCCGTCAGCTTGGCAAATATCCGGTTGAGATCAAAGAGACAGCACCGAAAGGCCGCCGGGGGAGCAAGCAGGGCGCGGGAGTAGGCAGCTTCTTCAGTCTTCAAGGCAGGGCGCGGGTCAAACAGCAGGAACTTCACGTCGCCACCCGCCAGCTTGCGACACTGCTGGGCGCGGGCATTCCCTTGGTGCCTGCGCTCACCGGTTTGATCGAGCAGACCAGCAGCAAATCGCTCCAGACCATCATCGCCCAGATCAAGGATGCGGTCAACGAGGGCAACTCGCTGACCGACGCGCTGGCTGAGCATCCGCGCCTTTTCTCGAAGGTCTATGTGAACATGGTCCATGCGGGCGAGGCTTCCGGCTCCTTGGACGTGGTGCTGGACCGGCTGGCGGAGTTCGGCGAACGGCAGCAGGCGATGCGCTCGCGTATCGCCGCCGCGCTGATCTACCCGATTTTCATGGCCTTGGTCGGGATCGGCGTGCTTTTCGCGCTGATCACCTTTGTCATACCCTCAATCACCAAAGTATTCATCGACCGCAAGCAGGCTCTGCCTCTGCCCACCACGATCTTGATTCAGATCAGCACCTTTCTTCAAGGATGGTGGTGGCTGGTGCTGATCCTGCTGGCCGCTGCATTTTTCGGCCTGCGTTTCTTTTTCCTGCAAACGCAGTCCGGCAGGCGCATCTGGGACAAAATGAAGCTGACCCTGCCGCTGATCAAGGATCTGAACGTCAAAATCGCTGCCGCCTCGCTGGGACGGACTATGGCTAGCCTGCTGCAGGCGGGCGTGCCGCTGGTCACTTCGCTGCAAATCGTCAAGAACATCCTCAACAACGTGCTGCTGGCCGAGGTGCTGGAACAAGCGGGAGAAGAGCTGCAAAAAGGCAAGAACCTGTCCGGCTTCCTGCGCGGCAATCCCTATTTCACGCCGATGCTGGTGCAGATGATTGCAGTGGGCGAGCAGAGCGGCTCGCTCGACAAGATGCTGGAAAAGGCGGCGGACAGCTACGAGAAGGAGGTGGAGGCCAAGGTCATGGCCATGACCTCGATGATTGAGCCGATTATGATCCTGGCGATGGGCATGGCGGTCGGCTTCATCGTCATGTCCATCCTGCTGCCGATCTTTGAGATGAATCAGCTGGTGAAGTAGCAAGGGCGAAAAATTTTTCGCCCCTTGGGCCGAAGAGTCCGCGACGCAGACAACACACCGGTGTCTCCAGTTTTTTCCTGCTGGAGCTTGGACAGTGTCAATGGCCCGGCCCGCCGGAAGCCCGCATTCGCAAGGTTAAGTGCGCAGGAGGTTTTATCATGAGTGTCAGTCAGATGCGCATCCTCGGAATCGATGTTTCCAAAGCCAGGCTGGGTGGTGGTTAAATAGAAAGTGATGCCCTTAATTTCAGATTGTAGCGGACAATAAAGAGGCGTGTTGCGAGTTCATGAAAATAAGCTGTTTTTGAAAACGACAATGTTTTCCGAGTATACCTGGCGTTTGACTGGCGGCAGGTGTTATTCCATCGCTCGACACGACAGGTCTTCCCAGTCTCCTTGCCAACACTGCTGCGCGTCTCTTTTGGAAAGACCTTGCAATACGCGCTCCAAAAATCGCTGAAAGTCCGGCATGTTTTATAGGACAATGGAATACGCTGCCCAGAGCATTCTGCACGACGCTCGCTCCGGCCGCCAAGAACAAAAGCCACAGCTTGGCGCGTCCTGCGGCAGATGGCAATCCACAGCCAGCATTTGTCCGTCTGTTTCAAAACAAACGACCACATTTCATCCAGCTCCAAGACATCATCCTTCTGAGATGGAAGCAATGTCTATTCTAACGCTGGATTGGCCGCGTCTTTTTTTTGAGCCAGGAAGCAAGGGCCTGCCGGCTGACACCGAGCATGCGGGAAATGCCCCTCATGCTCGGTCGTTCATGACAAGTGCCGATTATAGCCGTAGCACAATAAACTGACTGCAAGCAGGGTTGCTGAAAAAGTTCATCTGTCGAACAGCCGAGTTTTCTTCTGAGGGCCTTTGCCTGCGCCCATTTATGCTCTATGGGGTTCAGGTCAGGTGAATATGGCGGAAGATATTCAAGGAGGCGGCCAGCAGCTTCA
>NZ_JBLWEP010000169.1:0-4253 GCF_048287355.1 Candidatus Electronema sp. TJ | reverse complement strand
AACAGACTTCACATGAACAACACGTTGAATTCCCTCTCCCCAAAGCAGATTGTGCAGGAGCTGGACCGCTACATCATCGGTCAGAACGAGGCCAAACGCTCCGTGGCCATCGCCTTGCGCAGCCGCTGGAGGCGGCAGCAGGTGCCGCCGCCGCTGAATGAGGAGATCGCGCCGAAAAACATCATCATGATCGGCCCTACCGGCGTGGGCAAAACGGAAATCGCCCGCAGGCTGGCGCATCTGGCCCAGTCGCCTTTCCTCAAGGTGGAGGCCTCGAAATTCACCGAGGTCGGCTACGTGGGCCGCGATGTGGAGTCCATGATCCGCGATCTGGTGCAGCTGGCCTTCAACATGGTCGCCAAAGAGGCGGAAGAGACAGTGTCGGCCAAAGCGGCGGCGGCGGCGGAAGAGCGGCTGCTGGATCTGCTCCTGCCCCTGCCGGAACGGAAAGCTGCCAGCGAAGGCGATGTTTTGACCTTGCCGCATGACGATGCTGCCGAGGAAAGCAGGCTGCGGAGCAGTGTCGAGAAAACCCGCGAAAAGCTGCGCCGGATGCTGCACAGCGGCGAGCTGGATGAGCGCACGGTGGAACTGAAAGTGGCCGCAAGCCGTGCTCCTGGGCCAGTGGTCGAGGTCTTCTCCGCCTCCGGCATGGAGCAGATGCAGTCGTCCCTGCAAGAGGCGTTCTCCAAGATCTTTGCCGGGCAGAAGCAGGAGCGCAAAGTCCGGGTGCCGGAAGCCCTTGAGTATCTGAAAAAAGAAGAGGCGCAGAAGCTGGTGGACAGCGAGAGCGTGGCGGAAAAAGCTGTGCGCCGCACCGAGCAGACCGGCATCATCTTTTTGGATGAGATTGACAAGATCGCCTCGCGCGGCGGCGGCGGCCATGGCCCGGATGTCTCGCGGGAAGGCGTGCAGCGCGACCTGCTGCCCATTGTTGAAGGCTCAACCGTGACCACCAAATACGGCCCGGTGCGCACCGACCACATTCTGTTCATCGCTTCCGGCGCGTTCTACACCAACAAGCCCTCTGATCTTGCCCCGGAGCTGCAAGGCCGCTTTCCTATCCGGGTGAATCTCAACGCCTTGGACGAGGAAGCCTTTTTCCGCATCCTCACCGAGCCGAACAACGCCCTGATCAAGCAGTACACCGCCCTGATGAAAACCGAGGGCACTGAGCTGCGCTTTGAGGAGGCGGCCATCCGCGAGATGGCCCGGATTGCGGCGGAAGTCAACCGCAAGACCGAAGACATTGGCGCACGGCGGCTGCACACGGTGATCGAATGCGTCTTGGAACAGCTCTCCTTTGATGCTTCAGAGCTGGGCGAGCAAACCTTCACCGTGACAGCGGAGTATGTCCGCCAGCAGCTCTCCGTCATTTCGGAGAATGAGGATTTAAGCAGGTATATCCTCTGATTGAGCGGCTGCGCCAATGATGCGATGCAGGGGCAAAAGTTTTTTTGCCCCTGCATCGCGGCTGGCGCAAGAGGTTTATTGGCAAACTTCAGCCCGCCGCCTCAGTCCGCCGCTGCTGCGGGCAATCTCCATCAGTCTGCGGTCTTTGCAGTTGAGGATGACCGCGCCCAAGCCTGCCTCGGCCAGCAGCGGCAGCAGCCGCTGGTGACAGCCAGGGCGTTTGGCCGCAGGAAGGAAGGCGGATGCGCTGGACAGAGCTGCGAGGCTTCGCGTCTTGTCCATCTTCAAGAGCGGCAGATGCAGCAGCCAGTCCAGCACTGGTTCCAGATCAGCCTGTCCATGCGGGCCGGGCCGGAGGATTGGGTCAAGATGCAGCCGGGACAGCGGCAAGCCGCTTTTCTCGGCAGTCTCCAGCACCTCGGCAGCAAGCAGCAGGCGTTCATCCGCAGAACAGCCGCTCAGGCCAGGCTTGGTCAGCAACACGGCCAGACCTGCGCCGCAGTCCCGCGCCAGCACCATGCAAGCGGGCAGACTGGCCGGATCAGCGGTCACGGCATTGACAGTCAGCTGCTCTCCATGCTGCCGCAGCAGCTCCGGCTGGGCCAATATCTGCGCAGCGGCGAACAGCGGCAGTTCAGCCGCAGCCAGCGCAGTCTCAACCGCCCAAGCGAGCAGGCCGCTGTCCTTGCCTGCCGGGCCGAGATTGAGATCTAAGGCATCTGCCCCGGCCTCAGCCTGACGCACAGCCATAGCTGCCAGAGCGCGGCTGTCACGCTCCTCAACCGCCCGGTGAAAGAACGGGTTGAGAATGTGCATGTCCTGTCCAATCAGGAGCAGGGTCTTTCTTGGCGGCGGACGGAGTTCTTCGGGCAAACAATTCATGATGCTCTCCTTGCAGTGACGATGACGGCAAGCGGCTGCCAGACAGGACGGGCAAGGAGGGGAGAGAGGCTGCGGCGGCATGATGCGCTGGCCGCAGACACAGCGCGGAGGCGGTGCGGCATGACGTTTTTCCTTTCCTCGAAGGGAATTGCAACGGATGGTGCGCGTCGGCAGGTTTTCGGACTTGCGGACTCGGCAGGCACTGCGCCTGCGGGCCTACTGACCGCCGCTTCCCGCGCCAAGCCTTGGCGCAGTGCTGTTCCTTCCTGGAAAGGAGACGGTGTTCGTTTCCGCTTACCGCTGCGGGACAGTTCCGGTTTCACACCGGATTCCCTCTTCAGCCGCCCGGCCAAGATGCGCCGGGCAGCCTCCACGCTTCTCATGAAGCGTGCCGACAGCCATTATGAATGGCTACTGTATATGGTGGCTGCGCTGCCGTCAAGCGCAAAATGCGGGGGAATGATTCAGGCGAAAGCCTTGCTCAGGCTGCTGGCCAGCCTGACAGTGTCGGCCAGCAATTTAACTGCGTCAGCGGTCTGCTCAAGCTGCTTGGATTTTCTCACAACTTCGCCTGCCGCCGCCTTCAGCTCCTTGGCCTGCCGCTCAAAGAGCGGACCGGTGCTCTTCAGGCTCTTGCGCAGCGCATTGGTGTAGGCGAGACTGCAATCAATGCACTGTGCAAGCACCTTGCAGCGTTCTTCATTGGTCTGACACAGTTTCAGCGCATCCCGGCGGGCAGCTCTGGCCGCCTCGTCCGCAGCCCGCAGAGCGGCAAGGGCTTCGGCCAGCGTGAGGGTGCCGTTGCCGTCGATCAGAATTTGCGTGCCGCTCATTTTACCTCCTCCTTGCGGTGGCCGCCCAAGACCTTGCTGCCCCGCCGCTGCTCCTCAGCAATGCTGATCAGCTGGGCCAGATTAAGCGGCCCGTCCTTTTCCAAGGCTTCATGCTCGCGGATCAGCTCCTCCAGCGTCTTCAGACTGGCATGATAATTCGCCTCAATTGCCTCGGCGTTGCGCCGCAGCCGCGATTCAATCACCTTGCCCAGACTGTCGCTGAGGGGTTTATCTTTCCGCAGTGTCTCGCCCACATTCACAGCGGCCTGCAAGCCTGTTCCGGCTCCGACCTGATCAAGCAGCGGGCTGGGATCAAATAGACCCGCATCCCACAGCACTTGCAGCCGGTCGCCCTCCAAGCCGCTCAAGTTCTTTTGGAAGCCAAGAATCTCCTCTTTCACCAAGGGGTCGTTGAGCAGCGCGGCAAAGGCGGAGAGCCGCTCCCGGATCAACACGCTGGCCTGCTTGATTCGTTTCTTCTTCAATTCCGCCGCCGCCAGCCAGCCAAGCTGCGGCAATGCCTTTTGCGCCGAGCCGGAAAAGACAGCCGCTTTTCCCCGCGACTCAGCGTACTTGTTGACCGCGCTGCCCAGTCTGTCCACAGCGGCGGCAGTCTCCAGCTCTGCTCCCTTGTCAGCCAAGTCGGCAAAGTGCTGATAGGCGATGCCCAGCTCGGCAAAGACTTGCCGACGGTGTTTGAATTCCTCATGAATCATCTTGTAGCTGTCAAGCAGCTCTTTGCGCTGCGCCTCCAGCACCGGCGGAACTGCCCCGCCTGCCTCATAATAAAAGACAAAGGTGTCGATGTCTGCGGCTTGGTCAACAAATGCGTCAGACAAAAAAAGTGTTTCAGCAAGTGCTGCAGCGGTCTCTTGCCCGGCATCGCCGAGATGTCCTGCGGCATCAATGCGGACAGACGAGCAGCCTGACAACGCGGAGGCGGCAAGCGGGATGATGACCAAGGCACGCAATATTCCTCTTCTGCGCGTTGGCAGCGGAAAATCAATCTTCATACTGGCGCAGCCCTCCCCAAGCTGGTTGGATTTATTTTGAGAAGTGTTATCATGTTAACCCAAGTTGCGACCTGCAACAACTTGGGTTGTCACTGCTTCTTGAGGATTTCTC
>NZ_JBLWEP010000168.1:0-4360 GCF_048287355.1 Candidatus Electronema sp. TJ | reverse complement strand
CTTCGTCCGGCGCGGGTGCTTCGTCTAACCGCTTGCCGATCATGGTTGTGGCGAGGTAGGGCACGTCCGGGCAGCCGCCGCCGGAGATATTGACGATGATTTTCGTCTCCGCATCAACGGTGATTTTCATGTTCGCCGCCCTGACCATCAGATACTTGCTGCCGTACCATTTCTTGCGGACAAAGTGCAGCGGCTCCATGCCTTCCGTGGTGATCGGCACCACATCAATTGGGTGGAGCTTGGTCGTATTGAGCAGCTCGGTGATGGCCGCCTCAGCTTCCAGCGGGAATTCCACGCTCAGGTCGCAGCCGGTGCGGTAGGCAGGCGGCGGACTGACCACGCGAATTTTGTAGCCTTCGTCACGCAGCAGCTCTTCCACCGCGATGACGGTGGTCGGGTGGGCGAAGATCAGCAGGCCGCGAGTGACGTTCTCATGCTGCGGCTCTTGGGGCTTTTCCTTTTTTTTAAACCAGTTCATGGCACGTTTGTTCCTTAGAATTACGTGAGAAGCCAGACCGCACATTCACGTGCGGCCTGCTGCGACTGCTCTATATATTTGTCGTGATTGTCCGTCCAGTCAGGACAACCGCTCCTGAACGTGCCGATGAATTTTTCCAGCGGATCGCTGTCAACAGCACTGCGGGTGAACAGCGAAAGCCATTGCGCAGCCAGCACTTCCGGGAGTTGGCCCGCTTGCTCTGCTGCACGCCGCAGATGGAGATAAACTTCCTCGGAGACACTCAAGGTCAAACTTTGGCTCATCTTTTTCTTTAAATTCACTTTTTCCAGCGGATCGCTGTCAACGCTGCTGCGAGTGAACAGCGAGAGCTACTGCGCGGCCAGCATAGAGATAAACGTCTTCAGATATGCTTAACGTTACACTTTGGCTCATACTCTCTTCGTTTCTGCTTCATGAAGACCTGCATAAAATTATGGAGATAAGTTAGCTGCCTGGAATGAATCCAGCACTTGGAACACTTTCATTTTTCTTAGATTTTAATATTTTCCCGTTAGACAATCGAACACGAGCAAGATTAAATGCATTCGATTGAACGGAATTTGGCAATTTGTTCACTTCAATCCAAGTTTCCCATGATTCTTCTGGTTTAAGACGACGAGGAAGTGGACGGGATGGGTTTAGTACATGAATTTCATGATCACACGCCATCCAAATATGGGTGATTTCAGCATCACGCTGAGGGGAGAGATTCGTGATATTTATCAAATAACATTCTGGGCCATTGGGCAAGATGAAAGCCCGATGACAAAGGACCTGAAGTTTTTGACTCAGACCAATTATTCGGAATATCCAATCGATTATCACTTGTATCATTGCGGTGAGCACCTCAATTATAGACAGCTAACAGAGTTCTTCTTTAATCTTCACTGCTGCGCCTAACCTTCCTCCGATACGCCAGCACCACTGTCAGGCAAAAAATTAGTCCGGCCAGAGTGGCAATCTTGCCGTTGAATTCCGGGCCAGCCGAGGTGCTGCGTAGCTGCCAGCTCACGACAAAGGCCGCGCCGGTCAGCATTCCAAAGCAGGTCAGGCCTGCGTCCACATCGCCTTGGCCCGCTTTCACTAACTGGCGGAACGGGCAGCCGTCAACAATCACCGCCGCTAAGCCGACCAGCACCATCGCCAAAAAACTCCAGAAATTGCTGGGGTGTGAGCCGGGCTGCTCGGAGAAACCAAGACTGAAACCAGTCTGCTCGGTCGCGCCAAACTTATGCAACAGGGCAACAAACAGCGAGATCATCATAGCCGAGCCAAAGGCGGCGATAATGCCCATGAGCAGGGTTTTCTCTTTAAAAAGAAAGAAATTGCGCAGCCCACCGGTTATGCAGAGGCCGGAACGCTGCGACAGCGCACCGATCAGCAGACCAACTGCCAAAGAAAGCAACATGGGCGCATGTTGCGCCGCCGGGCCGGTTGCTCCTTGTTGAATGAAACTTGGCTGAAGCAGGGCGAAGATCAGCAGGAGCAGACCAATGCCGGGCAGAATGTAGCCGTTGATCTGCGGCAGCTCTTTGTCCCGGTCAAGCACTGAACCGGCGCGAATATAACGGCTGCCAAGCCAAATGCCGAACATCAGTCCAAGCACGGCAGCAACAGCGGTCAAATCGCCAGCCGCCAAGCGCAAAATCATCTTGATCGGGCAGCCAATAAACACCCCGCAGCCGACAATCATGAAAAAGCCGAGCAGGAAACGGATGACTGGCGAAGAGCCGCCAGTTACCCGGAAGCGACGCATTTTTTTGGCCATCAGGAAGGAGCCGAGGAGAAAGCCGATCAGTTCCGGCCTGATGTAGCTCATCCTGGCGACATTGTGCATCTGGAGCGAGCCAGCTAAATTCTCCAGAAAGCAGGAAATGCAGATGCCAGAGTTGACTGGGTTGCCGAGCAGGCTCAGAATCACTGCGCCCGCGCCAAGGACGATGCCGGTGGTGACGGCAAGATCAGGAAATTTAAAACGCGCCACTTATTTACTCACCTTACGCAGCAGGCATCGGTCTCCCGATGTTTTCCTCGCGCCTGTCGTTTTTTAAAATTGGAGGCTTAATTTCTTTCTATGACATCCCAGTGAAAAACACTGACAGCTCATTTTCTTTCTCGCGGTGCCCAGTGTTTTAAACTGAATGCTCAGAGGAAAATACTGGGCACTGCTTTTCTTTCACTGAAGCCTCAGTGAAAAACACTGACGGCTTATTTTCTTTCTCGCGGTACTCAGTGTTTAAAACTGAGTGTTCAGAGGAAAACACTGGCCTCTCCTTTCTAAAAAAGAGCTGCCCAGTTTGTTTCGCTGAGACCTGCGCATTAAAAGACACCAAGCAAATTCATAAAATTCAAACAAGCTTTATTTGCTGTGCAAGACAAGCTATTCACATCCGCCAGCCAGCCGCCGCTGGACGTAAAGCAGTTCATTTAACGCCCTTTTGATGTCGGGATCATTGGGCTTCAGCGTGACTTCGCGCTGCAATTTGTCTTTTGCTTCCAGCACGTTCTTCTTGATGTCCTTGCCGACAAAAAGAGGGGATTTCCGGTCTATGTAGCCCGGCTCAAGGTCTATGGCCTGGCGGTAGCTGGTCAGCGCATCGGCAAGGTCGCCGTTCTCGTACTGAAGTTGGGCCTGCCAGAGAAACGAACGGGAATTGTTCGGCTGCGCGGCTTGAATCTGCTTCAGCTTATCCAATGCCGCGCTGTGCTGCCGCTGCTCGGCCAAGGCAGCAACTTCCTGATACAGTGCCTTATCCTGCACCAGCCGCTGCTCAATCCGCCGCAGCTCCGCCGCCACGCCGCCAGCTTCGGCGGCGTTCGGAGAAGCAGTCAGCCGCTGCTGCACGAGCATAAACAGCATGACTGCTGTCAGCCCGACCAGCGCGGCTTTGGTGAGCAAGTCCAGCGGATCGCTGGTCAATGTCTGCGTGAAATTCATGAGGGTGAGACTATATCAGAGAATTCCGGCTTCGGCAACAGCGGCTGTGTAAAAATTACCCAAGTCCGCTTTGCCAAGGGCAGCGTCACTGGCCTTGTCCAAGACTTTGGCCCGGATTTGCTGCTCATCCGCCGTGCCCCACCAATTCTTAGGGAAAGCAAGATCATTGGCCTGCCCTTCCAGCATGGACAGGTTATAGTCCGTGTTGTCCACGATGTTGTTGTCAGTCAGGGTGATAGCCTTGACTGCATACATGATCGCGCCCTTGCCATTGCCGCTGATGTTGTTGAACTGCACTGTTCCATCAGCAAGATTTTTGCCATAAACTCCGAAGAACTGATTCTTGCTGATCTCGTTGCGCAGCACCTTCATGCCGTCGCCGACGATCACGCCGCCGCCGTTCTCGGTGATCAGGTTGCGCTCCACCGCAATCGCGCATTTGACCGGGTTATCCTTCAGGTTCTTGTTGCCGATGGCGGTGCCATTGTGCTTGAACTCGTTGTTCGTCACCGAAACCTTGGAGGAATGAGCATGAACGCCGGTATCCGCATACATGATCACGCAGTTTTCAACCACGTTATCCACGCTGGTGTTAAAGTTGAGACCGCCCCAGTCGCCGGGTTTGGCCTCTTTTTCCACGCTGGTGAAGGTGATTTTCTTATCCTTTTTACCTTTGGCAATCATCTTTCCCCGGACAAACAGCTCAAGCTGCGGAAAATGATTGTCTTTTTCTTTTTCCGGGTACAGCTTTTCCGGCCCGAACGGTTCAATTTTGGCGAAGCGCACCGTAGTTCCGGGCAGGATGGTCAAGGTTGCCTTTTCAGCCACCTCAACATCGCCTTTGATCAGAATTTCACCAGACCAAGTAGTGTCCTTGTCGAGCACACCCTTGCTGACCACCGTTTCCGCGCTCATCGCGGGCT
>NZ_JBLWEP010000167.1:0-4507 GCF_048287355.1 Candidatus Electronema sp. TJ | reverse complement strand
CTTCGTCCGGCGCGGGTGCTTCGTCTAACCGCTTGCCGATCATGGTTGTGGCGAGATAGGGCACGTCCGGGCAGCCGCCGCCGGAGATGTTGACGATGATTTTGGTCTCCGCGTCAACGGTGATTTTCATGTTCGCCGCCCGCACCATCAGGTATTTGCTGCCGTACCATTTCTTGCGGACAAAGTGCAGCGGCTCCATGCCTTCGGTGGTGATCGGCACCACATCAATTGGGTGGAGCTTGGTCGTGTTGAGCAGCTCGGTGATGGCCGCCTCGGCTTCCAGCGGGAATTCCACGCTCAGATCGCAGCCGGTGCGGTACGCAGGCGGCGGACTGACCACGCGAATCTTGTAGCCCTCGTCACGGAGCAGCTCCTCCACCGCGATGACCGTGGTCGGGTGGGCGAAGATCAGCAGGCCGCGCGTGACGTTCTCGTGCTGCGGCTCCTGGGGCTTTTCCTTTTTTTTGAACCAGTTCATGGAATATCGAAATGAGAAAAATTATTTCAGCAAACGAAGAAATCCTGCCTGCTCAAAATGATGCTCCGTTGTCAACGACTCAGTAATGCCGCGTTCTTTCATCACAACAAAACTGGCGCAATCAACCAAACTCCAATCTTTGTCAGTCCGCTGCTTATACAGCCGCCATACCTGTTCATCAAGGGTTTGATCAATATGAATCACTGCGACATAGGGTGAAGTTTTGATGCCTTCAAGAAACGCAATAATTGATGGACGCGGCAGATGCAGCGGGCTGCTCATCAGAGCGGCAAGCTCTGTGATGATATAATTTGTCGTAATCAGGCGAGCCTGCTGCTGCCGAATATTGCGGTATATCGCCGCAGCAAGCGCATGGTGTTTCTGTGTTGCATCAATTAAGCAGCCCCAGCCGGAAGTGTCTGCAAACAGATTATTCATGCACGTCCTGCTGCGACTGACCTATGTATTTGTCGTGATTGTCCGTCCAGTCAGGACAGCCGCTCCTGAACGCGCCAATGAATTTTTCCAGCGGATCGCTGTCAACAGTGCTGCGAGTGAACAGCGAAAGCCATTGCGCAGCCAGCACTTCCGGGAGTTGCCCCGCTTGCTCCGCTGCTCGCCGTAGATGGAGATAAACTTCCTCGGAGATATTCAACGTCAAAGTCTGATTCATAACAACCTTCTATAACCGCAGTGCCTACTTCAACCTACTTCAAAATTGTGCGTATTACTTCTTTGATTGGTTGAGCAATAGTTCTGCTCTCCCTTCAGTTGAAACTATCATACCTGCACACTCTTTCACCAGTTTCTTTATAGCCTCAATGTCATTCGCTTTTATCGCCTCTCTTGTTTTCAATAGTTGCATTGCAAAAATAGATATTGTTGTAAGAACAATTCCGCCTTCAGGTGAAGTTGCAAACTTTGAGTCACGAAACTGTTTTTCAAACTCGGTCAATATTGCATTGATCTGACCTCTGGTTTTATTGAAGGAATTGTATTCATTGTCGCATATCAGATAATCTTTCGGCTTCACAGATATCTCCTTTTTTGAAATTCACCGAGCTGCCTGCTTCCTCCGATAGGCCAGCACCACCACCAAACAAAAAATCAGCCCGGCCAGCGTGGCAATCTTGCCGTTGAATTCCGGGCCAGCCGAGGTGCTGCGGAGCTGCCAGCTTACGACAAAGGCTGCGCCGGTCAGCATTCCAAAGCAGGTCAAGCCTGCGTCCACATCACCCTGGCCCGCTTTCACTAACTGGCGGAAGGGGCAGCCGTCAACAATCACTGCGGCCAAGCCGACCAGCACCATCGCCAAGAAACTCCAGAAATTGCTGGGATGTGAGCCGGGCTGCTCGGAGAAACCGAGGCTGAAGCCAGTCTGCTCAGTCGCGCCAAATTTGTGCAGCAGGGCAACAAACAGCGAGATCATCATAGCCGAGCCAAAGGCGGCGATAATGCCCATGAGCAGGGTTTTCTCTTTAAAAAGAAAGAAATTGCGCAGCCCACCGGTTATGCAGAGGCCGGAACGCTGCGACAGCGCACCGATCAGCAGACCAACTGCCAAAGAAAGCAACATGGGCGCATGTTGCGCCGCCGGGCCGGTTGCTCCTTGTTGAATGAAACTTGGCTGAAGCAGGGCGAAGATCAGCAGGAGCAGACCAATGCCGGGCAGAATGTAGCCGTTGATCTGCGGCAGCTCTTTGTCCCGGTCAAGCACTGAACCGGCGCGAATATAACGGCTGCCAAGCCAAATGCCGAACATCAGTCCAAGCACGGCAGCAACAGCGGTCAAATCGCCAGCCGCCAAGCGCAAAATCATCTTGATCGGGCAGCCAATAAACACTCCGCAGCCGACAATCATGAAAAAGCCAAGCAGAAAACGGATCACCGGCGAGGAGCCGCCAGTCACCCGAAAGCGGCGCATCTTCTTGGCCATCAGGAAGGAGCCAAGGAGAAAGCCGATCAGCTCCGGCCTGATGTAGCTCATCCTGGCGACATTGTGCATCTGGAGCGAGCCGGCTAAATTCTCCAGAAAGCAGGAGATGCAGATGCCGGAATTGACTGGATTGCCGAGCAGGCTCAGAATCACTGCGCCCGCGCCAAGGACAATGCCGGTGGTGACGGCAAGATCAGGAAATTTAAAACGCGCCACTTAATTACTCACCTTACGCAGCAGGCATCGGTCTCCCGATGTTTTCCTCGCGCCTGTCGTTTTTTAAAATTGGAGGCTTAATTTCTTTCTATGACATCCCAGTGAAAAACACTGACAGCTCATTTTCTTTCTCGCGGTGCCCAGTGTTTTAAACTGAATGCTCAGAGGAAAATACTGGGCACTGCTTTTCTTTCACTGAAGCCTCAGTGAAAAACACTGACGGCTTATTTTCTTTCTCGCGGTACTCAGTGTTTAAAACTGAGTGTTCAGAGGAAAACACTGGCCTCTCCTTTCTAAAAAAGAGCTGCCCAGTTTGTTTCGCTGAGACCTGCGCATTAAAAGACACCAAGCAAATTCATAAAATTCAAACAAGCTTTATTTGCTGTGCAAGACAAGCTATTCACATCCGCCAGCCAGCCGCCGCTGGACGTAAAGCAGTTCATTTAACGCCCTTTTGATGTCGGGATCATTGGGCTTCAGCGTGACTTCGCGCTGCAATTTGTCTTTTGCTTCCAGCACGTTTTTCTTGATGTCTTTGCCGACAAAAAGGGGCGATTTCCGGTCTATGTAGCCCGGTTCAAGGTCTATGGCCTGGCGGTAGCTGGTCAACGCGTCGGCAAGGTCGCCGTTCTCGTACTGAAGTTGGGCCTGCCAGAGGAACGAGCGGGAATTGTTCGGCTGCGCGGCTTGAATCTGCTTAAGCTTTTCCATCGCTGCGCTATGCTGCCGCTGCTCGGCCAAGGCAGCAACTTCCTGATACAGTGTCTTATCCTGCACCAGCCGCTGCTCAATCTGCCGCAGCTCTGCCGCCACGCCGCCAGCTTCGGCGGCGTTCGGAGAAGCAGTCAGCCGCTGCTGGACGAGCATGAACAGCATGACTGCTGTCAGCCCGGCCAGCGCGGCTTTGGTGAGCAAGTCCAGCGGATCGCTGGTCAATGTCTGCGCGAAATTCATGAGGGTGAGACTATATCAGAGAATTCCGGCTTCGGCAACAGCGGCTGTGTAAAAATTACCCAAGTCCGCTTTGCCAAGGGCAGCGTCACTGGCCTTGTCCAAGACTTTGGCCCGGATTTGCTGCTCATCCGCCGTGCCCCACCAATTCTTAGGGAAAGCAAGATCATTGGCCTGCCCTTCCAGCATGGACAGGTTATAGTCCGTGTTGTCCACGATGTTGTTGTCAGTCAGGGTGATAGCCTTGACTGCATACATGATCGCGCCCTTGCCATTGCCGCTGATGTTGTTGAACTGCACTGTTCCATCAGCAAGATTTTTGCCATAAACTCCGAAGAACTGATTCTTGCTGATCTCGTTGTGCAGCACCTTCATGCCGTCGCCGACGATCACTCCGCCGCCGTTCTCGGTGATCAGGTTGCGCTCCACTGCAATCGCGCATTTGACCGGGTTATCCTTCAGGTTCTTGTTACCGATGGCGGTGCCGTTGTGCTTGAACTCGTTGTTCATCACCGCCACCTTGGAAGAATGGGCATGAACGCCGGTGTCCGCATACCTGATCACACAGTTTTCAACCACGTTATCCACGCTGGTGTTAAAATTGAGACCGCCCCAATCGCCGGGCTTGGCTTCTTTTTCCACGCTGGTGAAGGTGATTTTCTTCTCCTTCTCACCTTTGGCAATCATCTTTCCCCGAACAAACAGCTCAAGCTGAGGAAAATGATTGTCTTTCTCTTTTTCCGGGTACAGCTTTTCCGGCCCGAACGGCTCAATCTTGGCGAAACGAACTGTGGTGCCGGGCAGGATGGTCAAGGTTGCTTTTTCAGCTACCTCAACATCGCCTTTGATCAGGATTTCGCCAGACCACGTGGTGTCCTTGTCGAGCACACCCTTGCTGACCACCGTTTCCGCGCTCATCGCGGGCT
>NZ_JBLWEP010000166.1:0-4531 GCF_048287355.1 Candidatus Electronema sp. TJ | reverse complement strand
GTCAGAATTAGCTTGTCGCCTTCCCATTTAGGCGGCGTGACGGCCCGCTCCAAGGTGGAGACTATCCATGGTTTTTTGATGGTGTTGATAAAATTTGGCCAGTCCTTGCGTAGATCCCGCTCTCCTGCCGCAGCTTTTGGCGCGGGCTGATACTGCTCCGCCGGATGCGGCGGCTCTTCCGGCATGGGCGGCGCAGGCGGCAATTCCGCTGTTGTCCGCGTTGGCTCAGGTTCTGGCGGCTTGCTTTCAGCAGCTATAGTTTTTTTTTTCTCGTAGAGTGGTGCAGGCTCCGCCGCCTGCGGCAGCGGCGTTCCGGCCAAAATGCTGTCCAAGCGGCCCAGCAGCTCAGTCACCGGCACCACATCTTCCGCCTGCACTGCGCGGATGAAGGCCATCTCCACCGCAAAGCGAGGTCGCGATGACCAAGCCGCCTTCTCCAAGCTGTCCATCAGCAGATTGAAGAGCAGGAAGAGCGATTGCGCTGAATGGCTGGCAGCGGTTTCTTGCAGCGCAGCCAGTTCGTCCGCAGGCAAGTCAAGGAGCTGGGCAGGATCTTTGCTCACCGCGCAGACCACCAAACTGCGGAACCACGCCAGCAGCTCATTGATGAACCGCTTGAGGTCCATGCCGGAGCGGGTCACGGTCTCCAGCCGCTCCAAGGCTGCGGCGAGATCGTGGGCCAGCAGTGCTTTTGCCGTTCCGGCGATGACTTCGCTACCGACCGTGCCCAGCACCTCTGCGGCATCAGCCGCCGTGACCTGCTCGCCGCAATAGGAGAAGAGTTGGTCAAGCAGACTGAGGCCGTCGCGCACTGAGCCACCAGCGGCCCGCACCACCATGTTCAGAGCGGCTGGCTCCATCGTGATGCCTTCGCTTTCCGCCAAGCGGGCGAAATGCGCGGCCAACTCCTTGCTGCCCACCCGCTTCAGCTCGTACCGCTGGCAGCGGGAGAGTATCGTCACCGGCACCTTGTGCAGCTCGGTGGTGGCGAACATGAAATACACGTGGCTGGGCGGCTCCTCCAAGGTCTTCAGCAAAGCATTGAAAGCCTCGGTGGTCAGCATGTGCACTTCGTCAATGATGATGATCTTGAAGCGCGACATGACCGGCATGAAGCGGATATTTTCTTTCAGCTCGCGGATTTCCTGAATGCCTCGATTGGACGCGCCGTCAATCTCGTGCAGGTCAACCGAGCTGCCACCGGCGATCTCCTTGCAGGAGCGGCAGGCGCAGCACGGCTCCGGCGGCTGGCCGCTTTCGCAGTTGAGAGCCTTGGCCATGATACGGGCCAAGGTGGTCTTGCCGGTGCCGCGCACGCCGCTGAAGATCAGGGCGTGCGGCACCCTGCTGCGCAGCAGGGCGTTCTGGAGGGTGCGTACTATGTGCTGCTGGCCGACAACCTGGGCGAAATTCTGAGGCCGGGATTTACGGGCAAGGACGAGGTAGGACAAGGCTCTCTGTGGTTAAGGCATCAGCAGGCGCAGGATGGCCTGGCGGGTTTTGTTTGGGAAGAAAGCTCCTGATAAGAAAATTCCCATAATGCTGCGCTGGTTCTCGCATGTTCTATAGTCATGCTGACAACATTGCCATGCTGATCAAGATCGAGATAAATATTTTCGCTGACTTCCCGTGTCTCGCTGATTTCTTGGCTGCCAAATTCGATCAAGGCCGTGTCTGTGTCGGAAAAATATTTTACTCTCATTGCTATTCCTCTTTAAATGATCGGTCAAAGAAAGCGTTATGCACAGTTTCTCCATCTTCAAGCAACACCACGCGCAAGTATTTATTCACTTCTTCGATCAAAGCCCATTTTCTGATCCGGCCATCAGATTGAATTTCTATCCGTTCTGGATGCTCAACAACCTGCTTTATCCATTCATTTTTAATTATCGTACGATCAGGCCGTGTCCTTGTATGCTCAAAATATTGAGTTGTTTTCATCTTGTCATACTGCTGTGCTGAGAGAAGAGACGCTCTGCTCTAACCAAGACACTCCTTGTCAGGACGAGTCAGTCCGCATTCTTCCCACACGTACTCGAAAAATGGCCTCAAAATTGTTCGAGGAGGCGTATCGTAATTGTCAATAATCATTTCCTTGATGAGATGCTCTTCAACAACGTTTCCAAGAAAACGGCTACTAACTCCATAACATGTTGCCATCATGAATCCTTTAACATCTGTCGCACCGACAATTAGTTTTACTGGAAGAGATAACTGAAGTCTTTCATTGGCAAATTTTAGGTAATTTTCGAGTGTCTTAATGAATATCTCTTCAAAGGTGGCACACGGAAAGACTCCCATGGCTTCTGGATTTGAATGAAGAAGATAAGGAAAATTGCCATGCCTGAGCGCAAGCTCTCGATCTAGTGTCCAACAGTCAACACCCCATATTTCCCCTGTTTTAAATAGCTGAGAGAGATGCCTAGCTAAGCCCCCCCTCATGCTCGTCGATTGAAAATGCACCATATTTATTCCGTTCATAAAACCAGCTAATGCTGCCATGACTCATTGGTTTCAAACTATTAAACTTTATTAAATCCAACGCTGCCTTGCTTGTTTCAATTGAGGAGAGCGGTTTCTTTGGAATGAGGCGAAGGAACATTCTTGGAATATCAGGTATCGAAATGCGCTCGTTGTTGAAACTGAATGTCTCGCCCTTCTCCCAGAATGCTGATGGACTAAACGTTGCGAGTTGCCCGACGAAGGTATTTGCATCTGCATCCTCTGCTGGCATTTGCTTGAAGACAGCGGCTAGCGCACGTTCCAAGTCCTTGGCAAGTTCATCTCTAACTTTCTTCTTTTGCTCCGGCTCATCTGTTTCGGAAAGATGATAGGTGATGGGGTGGCGCATATGCCGTATGTCAAACGGCATGTCTTCCGGCTTAGGATTCCAAAACGCCTTATTGATAACAGGAACGATGCGATGATATCCAAGAGATTTCAAAGCCCATCCGTATTCAATCAGCACATTTGGATTGGGCAATAGACGACCAGAAGAAGATTTCCCGACAATAGTCAGATCAGGAATGAACACCGCAGCGTTGGATATTTTCTCCAGAATCGTCTCAACAATAGGAGGACTGCCCGGAACACCCTGCGTGTCTTTGTCAAATTCCACGCTGTCTTCATCGCGCATAGCCGAAAGAACATCTTCGTTGCGGTTCAGTTGCTGAATGGCTCTTTTGAGAGCAGATTCAATGAAATTGCGATTGACTGCTTTATCTGAATCGCTCTGCCACGAGTAGAAGATTGTTGCGGGCATATTGAAAACCTTTAATCAGTAACGTCAATTCAAGAAAGCGAAGCATTCCCCTAACTCACGCAGGGGCAAAAAAATTAACCCCTGCCACGTTGCCGAGCCGTCTCACTCCACCGGCTTATCCTTCTTCTTCGACCTGCCGCCTCCAGCTCGCCGACCGCTTTTTCCAGTTCAGCAATCTTGCCCATCCATCCCCGCCGCCGAAATCACATCCTCCTGATTTTTTCTATCCTCAGCCCGATATTGAAAATCAGCAGGCGGAAGTTTTCTTGCACGACGTAGATTCTCTCCTGCGGGTCTTTGATTTTTTCTCGCAAGGCCACGATTTTTTACTTCCAATGCCTGCGATTAAAAATCAACAGCCTGCAACTTTAACGCAAGCTCTTGCAGCAAAACATCAGCCGTGCGATTTCTTCCTGCAAGAGCAGGAGATACATGCCCTGTTCCCGCCTGCGCGGCAAAAACAAGACACTTTTCTTCCGCGCCACAGATTACTTCTCCTGCTGGAAATTGCAACAAAAATCATCAGTCAGCCCTGCGTCTCAGGATGAAAGAGGATGCCGTCCTCCGGCATTTCCTGCGATTTCAGCTCGACCGGGCAGGGCCGCACGTCCCAAACCTTGCGGCTGTAGTCGAGAACAGCGCGGTCAGAGGAGAACTTGCCCATGCGGGCGGTGTTGAGGATGGACATCCGCGTCCAGGCGTTGCGGTCGGCGAAGAGGTCGCTGACCCGCTGCTGGCAGTCGATGTAGTCCTGATAGTCGGCCAGGAGCATGTAGCGGTCCTCATGGAGCAAGGAGTCGACAATCGGGCGGAACAGCTCGCGGTCGCCGGAGCTGAAATGGCCGCCTTGAATCAGGTCAACAGCCGAGCGCAGACTCTCGTTGTGCTGATAATAGTCCCAAGGCCGGTAGCTCTGCCGCCGCAGCTCCATCGCCTCCTCCACGTTCAGGCCGAAGAGGAAGAAGTTCTCCGCCCCGACTTCCTGCCGGATTTCAACATTCGCGCCGTCCAAGGTGCCGATGGTCAGCGCACCGTTCATGGAGAACTTCATGTTGCCGGTGCCGGAAGCCTCCATGCCTGCCTGCGAGATCTGCTCGGAGAGATTGGCCATTGGATAGACGATATGGCCGATCTTGACGCTGTAGTTGGGGATGAAAGAGATCTTCAGCTGGTCGCGCACAGCCGGATCGTTGTTGATCACCTGGGCCACCGAGTTGATCAGCTTGATGATCCGCTTGGCCATGAAATAGCCTGGCGCGGCCTTGCCGC
>NZ_JBLWEP010000165.1:0-4581 GCF_048287355.1 Candidatus Electronema sp. TJ | reverse complement strand
CATATTTACTCCTTCAGTCGAAAGATGGATTGACTTTTCCATTTGTTGTTCTCAAAGCATCACGCCGCCCGCACACACAGACCTTTCAGATACTGCGTTTCCGGGATGGCTAATTTGACCGGATGATCCGCGCTTTGGCCCAGCCAGCGCAGAATCTGCGCATCCCGCTTAGCATCCGCCGCTGCGTCAGCGGCAATCTTCTGAAACAGCTCCATCTTCATCAGCCCGGAGCAGGAAAAGGTGAAGAGCGTGCCGCCGGGCCGCAGCAGCTTGAAGGCGAGCAGGTTGATGTCTTTGTAGCCCCGGCTTGCCCGCTCCAGATTGCTCTGAGACTCAGCGAATTTCGGCGGATCAAGAATGATCAGATCGAACGAGCGGCCTTCTTTTAGGTATTGCCGCAGGAGCTGGAAGACATCGGCTTTCAGATTGGCGCAGCGGTCAGCGGCAAAACCGTTCAGCGCAACGTTTTGCTCAATCAGGCCGATGAAATCCGCCCGGTCTTCCGCGTTAGTGACATGCTTTGCTCCGCCATGCAAAGCGGCAATGCCGAAGCCACCGGTGTAGGCGAAGCAGTTCAGCACTTCCGCACCTGCGCTGTGGTCGCGGACAAGATGGCGGTTGTCGCGCTGATCAAGATAAAAGCCAGTCTTGTGGCCTGCTTTGATGTCCACAAGGAATTTCAGCCCGTGCTCTTCAATTTCCAGCAAGTCAGGCGGCTCATCGCCGCAAAGCACGCCTTTCTGCGGCTGAAGCCCTTCCTTTGTGCGGACATCCGCATCAGAGCGTTCGTAGATATTGTTTCTGCCGGTCGCTTGCTTGATCTGCTCAATCAGCACCTTCTTCCAGCGTTCTGCGCCCGTGCTGAGAAACTGGCAAACAAGGAAATCAGCGTAGCGGTCGGCAATGAAACCGGGCAAACCGTCGGCTTCAGCGGCAATCAGGCGGCAGGCATTGGTTTGCGTCGGAACGCCCAAGTCCTTGCGCAGCCGGACAGCGGCCTGAATGCGGCGGGCGAAAAAGGCTTCGTCCACTGCTTCCTGCGGATCAAAGGTCCAGACGCGCAGCCGGATTTGCGAAGAGGGCGAATAGGCTCCGCGCCCTAAGCATTGGCCTTCGGCGGAAATCACATCCACAGTTGTGCCGGGCTGCGGATTGCCCTCCACACGCTGCACTGCCCCGGAAAACAGCCACGGATGCCCGTGCAGCAAAGAACGCTCGCGGCCTTGCTTGATGATCAGTTTGTTCACAATGTCAGAACGCCTCCAGCGTGACTTGGACTTCCACCTGCCGTTCATCGCGGAGCAGGGTCAGCGTGACGGTCTCTCCGGCCTGATGTTTCTCCAGCTCATCGCGGAGCTGGTTCCAATCCGCCACCGGCGCGCCGTTGATTGCCACAATCAAATCGCCGAGGATCAGGCCGCCGCGCACTTGGCTGGTGCCGCGCAGCCCGGCTTTCTCCGCCGCCGAACCAGGTTCGGCCCGCAGCACCAGCACGCCTTCCAAGCCCAGCTCGGCCACGACCTGCTGACTGACGGCGCTGATGCCGATGCCGGGCCTTATCAACCGGCCATGGCGGATGATCTGCGGCACTGCTTGGTTGATCTCATGGACAGGCACGGCAAAGCCCACGCCCGCGCTGCCGCCGGAAGGACTGTAAATGGCGGTGTTCACGCCGATCAGCCGGGCCGCGCTGTCCAAGAGCGGGCCGCCGGAGTTGCCGGGATTGATGGCCGCGTCGGTCTGAATGACGTTGTGAATGGTGCGGTTGGTCACGGACTTGATCTCCCGGCCCAAGGCACTGACCACGCCGGTGGTCAAGGTCTGGTCAAGACCAAAAGGATTGCCGATGGCGAAGACCTTCTGGCCGACCTGCAAGTTCTCAGATTCGCCGACCATGATCGGACGCAGCTTCTCCGCAGGCGCGGCGATTTGCAGCACGGCCAGATCGCGGTCAGGAGCAGCACCGATCAAGGCGGCCTTCCATGTGGAATGGTCGGCCAAGGTGACCTCTATCCGGCTGGCATCGGAAATCACGTGGAAGTTGGTGACGATCCGGCCTTGCTTATCCCAAATGAAGCCGGACCCGGTGCCCTGCGGGATTTCGTAGATGTTGAGGCTGAAAAGACCGCGCCGCACCTCGATGGAGGTGATGAAGACCACCGAAGGCGAGGCGGTTTTGAAGACCTCGATGGTGTTCTGCTCGTCCGCGCCGAGATCGCTCCTCGGCGTGACTGGGCGGGATGCGGCGTGACGGTCAAGCCGCCCAAAATCAGCGGGGTGCAGAGTGTGCCAAACCAGATACAACACAGCCAAGGCCAGCAGCAGGCCGACGGGACTGATGCCGCGTAAAAAGCGCATGATAGCAGATATGGAACAGGCAGTTGGCCACAGAGAAATAATTATATCCTCACCTTATTGTTCGGCGCATCTGAACAGCTGCGGCAAGGGGCTGCGAATCTTCTTTGAGCTGGAGCGGCAACGATGCCGCACAGGACGCTGGCTATTCAAACAGCCCGCTGCGCTGGGCGAACCAGCAAAGCATCAATCCGGCGGCCAGCGCAGTCAAGCCCATCGAACGCAGTTTGTCAGGCTCGGATTCTGAGAGCTGCCGCAGCCAGTCCCGCATGAATTCGGGAAAGACCATGTAAGGGATGCCTTCAAGGATCAGCACGAGACTGATCAGGGTGAGCAGAGTTTTCATGCGGCAAGCCTACCAAAAGACAAGGCGGCTTGCAATCCTCATGCAAAAATATTGACAAGCAGCGGCGGAAAAAAGTAATCTCGCCAGCAGTCAGCCGCGCAGTTCGGCTTTTTTCATGGACTTCATTCAGGCATCGGCAGAAAACATGACACAGACAGACGCTCCCGCAGCTCCGCGCTACAGCGAGGCCGGGGTTGACATAGACAAGGGCAACGCCTTTGTCTCCCGCATCAGGCAGCTTGTCCGCGCAACCCACGGCAAAGCGGTGATTGACGACATCGGCGGCTTTTCCGGCCTGTTCAGCATCGGCAACGCCGGTTTGAAAGACCCGGTGCTGGTGGCTTCCACCGACGGCGTGGGCACGAAGCTGAAAATCGCCCAGCTCTGCGGCAAGCACGACACCATCGGCATCGATCTGGTGGCGATGTGCGTCAACGATGTGATAGTCTGCGGGGCCAAGCCGCTTTTCTTCTTGGATTACTTCGCCTCCTCCGCGCTTGATCTGGACGTGGCCACAGACGTGATCAAAGGCATCGCCGACGGCTGCAAGCAGGCGGGCTGCTCGCTGATCGGCGGCGAGACAGCGGAGATGCCGGGCATGTACCAGCCGGGCGACTACGATCTGGCAGGCTTCACGGTCGGCATCTGCGACCGCGCCGCGATCATCGACAAAAGCAGCGTCAGAACAGGCAACAAGATCATCGGCCTGGCCTCGTCCGGCCTGCATTCCAACGGCTATTCCTTGGTGCGGAAGATTGTTTTCGAGGAATTGGGGCTGAAGGTGAACGATCAGGTGCCGGAGCTGGGCGGCACGCTGGGCGAGGTGCTGCTTGCGCCGACGCGGATTTATGTGGCCAGCGTTCTGCGCGTCTTGCGCACATACAACATCAACGCCTTGGTGCACATCACCGGCGGCGGCTTCTTTGACAACATCCCCCGCGTGCTGCCGGAAAACTGCAAGGCGGTGATTGAGAAAGGCAGCTGGCCGGTGCCGCCGGTCTTCTCCTTTTTGCAGGAGAAAGGCCGGGTCACAGAGGCGGAGATGTACCGCACCTTCAACATGGGTATCGGCATGATGGCGGCGGTGAAAGACAGCGATGCGGAAGCGGTGATGGATCAGTTCCGGGCCATGGGCGAGCAGCCTTATCTGATCGGCGAGATCGCCGCCGCCAAACCTAGTGAAGCGCAGGTGCTGATCAACGGGCTGGCCTGAAATCAGCCGCCGCAGTCCGCTGTTCCGCCTTGAATCTTTTCGATTCCATGCGCCAGCGCGGGCAGCACGGCTTCCAGATTCTCTTTCGCCGCTTTTGCGCTGCCGGGCAGATTGATGATCAGCGTCTGCCCGCGCAGCCCGGCTGTTCCACGCGACCACACCGCCTGCGGCGTTTTTCTCAGGCTGGCGGCCCGCATCGCCTCGCCAAGACCAGGCACTTCCCGTTCAATCACCCGGCGCGTGGCTTCCGGCGTTCTGTCGCTGGGAGAAACCCCTGTGCCTCCGGTTGTCGCAATCAAATCCAGCCGCAGCTCATCAGCCCAAGCAGCCAGTTTCGCCGCAATCAGCTCTTCCTGATCCGGCAGAATTTCATACGCGGTCACAACAAAGCCCTGCGCGGTCAGCAGCTCGCGCAGCAAAGGGCCGGACGTGTCCTGCCGCTCGCCGCGCGAGCCTTTGTCGCTCAGGGTGAGGATGCCGCAGGTGAAGGGAGAGGAAGAAGTCAGCATATGGTTGGTTTCGTCTCAAATGCGTGCTGTTTTGAACTCTTGCAGGAATTGCAGCCAGCCGCCTTCGCGGGCGGCTTTTGTTTTCGCAGCCAGGCGGAAGGCTGCGTCATGCGCTGCGGAACCGCTTTGCTCCGGCTGAAAACCCGCCGCAGCCGCCG
>NZ_JBLWEP010000164.1:0-4606 GCF_048287355.1 Candidatus Electronema sp. TJ | reverse complement strand
TTGTGCATTTCACTGGGCCGGATGCGCTCCAGCCCGGTGATATAATCATGGTGACGATCAACCATGCTGGCCAGCATTCTCTGAAGGGCGAGCTGGCGGCGCGTGAAAACTAATTACGTTCTCATTGACTACGAAAACGTGCAGGTGCAATCTCTTGCCCTGCTCAAAGGCGCGGAATTTCAGGTGAGGGTCTTTCTTGGCCCGAACAACACCAAGCTGCCGGTGGAGCTGGTCACGGCCATGCAGAGCTTAGGCAGCCGGGCGGAATACATCGTGCTGCAAAGCTCCGGCAGCAACGCGCTGGATTTCCATATCGCCTACTACTTGGGCGTGCTGGCTGCGGCTGATCCGGCTGGATACTTTCACATAATCTCCAAAGACACCGGCTTTGACCCGCTGATTCAACACCTGAGGCAGCAGAAAATATTTGTGGCCCGCTCTGCGGCGACAGAGGACATGCCCTGCTTCAAAGCGGCGGCCAGCGCGGCTGCTCCGCAGACGGAAAGCAAGACTGCGCCGCTTTCCACCGAAGAGCTGCTTAAGCTGGTGATTGATGATCTGATTAAACGGAAGGCATCCAAACCTGGCACGGCAACAACATTGCGCAGCACCATTCATGCCCGCTGCGGAAAGAATCTGCCCGAATCTCGTATTGACGCAGTGTATAACACGCTGATCAAGCGCGGTTATGTCAAACTTGATGGAGATAAAGCAAGCTACGCCCTGCCTGCCTCATGATTGCAGAATGATTCTGCCTCCTGTTATTGCATGTAGATATTCCCCCCTGCTGTTTCCCTGAACACGAATCAACGCATTCGTGCTAAGTCCGAGCATGCTTGCGGTCGGACTCCAAGCATGCTTGCGGTCCGACTCCGAGCATGCTTGCGGTCGGACTTCAAGCATGCTTGCGATTGGACTCCGAGCATGCTCGCAACAGGACTGCGCTGCTCCGCCTAGTGCGCCAGCATCTTCCGCGTGTTTTTCTTGACAAGACCCTGCCGCAGCTTTACAACACAAGCCTGTGCGCTGGCGCAAGAGGCAGAGCCGCCTTTTCCTTTCATACTTCCTTGGGTGCATACGCCGTGAGCAGCGAACCTCAATTCATCTCCGTGCGCGGGGCGCGGATGCACAACCTGAAAAATATCTCGGTTGACCTGCCCCGCAACCAGCTGGTGGTCTTCACCGGCCTGTCCGGTTCTGGCAAGTCCACCCTCGCCTTTGACACCCTCTACGCCGAAGGCCAGCGCAGGTATGTGGAATCGCTTTCCACCTACGCCCGCCAGTTTCTCGGCCAGATGGACAAGCCGGATGTGGATCTGCTGGAAGGCTTATCACCGGCAGTCTCCATCGAGCAGAAGACCACTTCCAAAAACCCGCGCTCAACAGTCGGCACAGTCACCGAAATTTATGACCATCTGCGCCTGCTCTTTGCCCGCTGCGGCCAGCCGCATTGCCCGCAGTGCGGCCAGATGATCGCCTCGCAGTCTGTGGAAGACATGGTCAATGCCTTGCTGTCCCGCTCCACAGGGGAAAAGTTGATTCTGCTTGCGCCCTTGATCACGCGGAAGAAGGGCAGCCACGAGCAGCTTCTGGCCAGTCTGCGCAAGGACGGCTATGTGCGGGCGCGGCTGGACGGCGAGATTGTTTCGCTCAATGAGGAGATCAAGCTGACCAAGAACACGGCCCATACCATCGAGGCGGTGATAGACCGGATTGCCATCAAACCGGACAGCCGCCGCCGCTTGGATGAGTCGGTCTCGGCAGCAGTGCGCCTGAGCAACGGCACCATGCTGGCCCTGTTCCCGGACAGCGGCGAAGAGCAGCTGTTCTCCGAGTCGGCGGCCTGTCACCGCTGCGGCATATCCGTGTATGAGCTTTCCCCGCAGCTCTTTTCGTTCAACAGCCCGCAGGGTGCCTGTCCAGAGTGCAGCGGCCTAGGCGTGAAGCAGTTCTTTGCTGAAGCCTTGATTGTGCCTGATCAGAGCCTGAGCCTGCTTGAAGGAGCCATTGCGCCGTGGGCAAAGAACAAGCTCTCGGCGCACACTGAGCACTGGATTCAAACCCTGTCGGCACAGTACGGCTTTGATCCCAGCACGCCCTTCAATCAGCTACCTGAGCAGGTGCGGCAGATCATCCTGCATGGCTCTGGCGGCAAGCAGATGGAGTTCCGTTATCAGCGCGGCCAGCGGCAGGTGGTTTCGCAGCTGGCCTTTGAGGGCGTAATACCGCGCATGGATCGCATCTACCGTGAGACCTCCTCGGCTTGGGTGCGCGAGGATTTGACGCAGTATATGAACGAGCAGCCTTGCCCGGTCTGTCTGGGCGAGCGGCTGAAACCAGAGGCTTTGGCTGTGCGCCTCAGCGGCTGGACGATCAACGCCCTGACCAAGCTCTCGATAGATCATCTGCTTGATGAGCTGGAGCAGCTGGCCTTTACGGAACGGCAGCAGCTCATTGCCAGGCCGGTGCTGAAAGAGATCAAGGAGCGGCTGGGCTTCCTGCGCGGGGTTGGTCTTGGTTATCTTTCGTTGGAGCGCAAGGCGGGCACGCTGTCTGGCGGCGAGGCGCAGCGCATCCGGCTGGCCTCGCAGATCGGTTCGCGCCTGGCTGGTGTGCTGTATATCTTGGATGAGCCAAGCATCGGCCTGCATCAGCGCGACAACAACAAGCTGATCACCACCCTGCTCAGTCTGCGCGATTTGGGCAACACGGTGATCGTGGTCGAGCACGACACAGATACCATTGCCGCCGCCGATCATGTGCTGGATATAGGACCCGGCGCGGGCGTGCACGGCGGCGAGGTCTTGTACTCCGGCCCTGTGCCTGGTCTGCTGGATTGTGAACGCTCGCTGACCGGAGCTTACCTCTCTGGAAGGATGTCCATTCCTGTTCCTAAAGAGCGGCGGCCTGTGCGGGAAGGGGAAGGCGGCGGCCTCATGATTCACAAGGCGGCGATCAACAACTTGCAGCAGCTCAGCGTCCGCTTTCCGCTCGGCGTGATCACCTGCGTCACTGGTGTTTCCGGTTCAGGCAAAAGCTCGCTGGTGATAGAGACCTTGTACAAGGAGGCCATGCGCCTGCTTCAGGAAAAGCACAGCGCAAGCGGACTGCTTTCCGGTATAGAACACATCGACAAGGTCATTGATATTGATCAAAGCCCGATAGGTCGCACGCCACGCTCGAACCCTGCCACCTACACCGGCGTACTTGCGCCCATCCGCGAGCTGCTTGCCCAGCTGCCCGAAGCGCGGGCAAGAGGCTATAAGCCGGGCCGCTTCAGCTTTAATATCAAGGGCGGACGCTGTGAAACCTGCGAGGGCGACGGCGTGCTGCGCATTGCCATGCACTTCCTGCCGGATGTGTACGTGACCTGCGAACGCTGCGCAGGCAAACGCTACAATCGCGAGACCTTGGAAATCAAGTACCGGGGCAAGAACATTGCTGACATCTTGGCGATGACCATTGAGGAGGCCTTGCAGTTCTTTGAGAACATCCCGCCGATCAAGAACAAGCTGCAAACCCTGCTCGATGTGGGCTTGGGTTATCTCACCCTAGGGCAATCCTCGGTCACGCTCTCCGGCGGCGAGGCGCAGCGAGTCAAGCTGGCGCGGGAACTGAGCCGCCGTGCCACTGGCCGCACCTTATATATATTAGATGAGCCGACCACTGGCCTGCATCCGGCGGATATCCAGCACCTCCTGCACGTGCTCGGCAGGCTGGCAGACAGCGGCAACACCATTGTGGTGATTGAGCACAACTTGGATGTGATCAAGACCGCAGACTGGGTCATAGACATCGGCCCGGAAGGCGGTGACGGCGGCGGCAAGCTGGTTGCCTGCGGTACGCCGGAGCAGGTGGCAGGGTGTGATGAGTCGTTTACGGGGCAGTTTCTCAGGCAAGTTTTAGCAGTGGGGCAAGGGCAGCAGTCAACAGCATAAAGCCCGCCAAAAGCGTTGGTTGGTACGAGGAAAACGGAGAGATGCGCAGGAAACACCCTGCGCTCTCCACAGCCTGCGGCACTACCGATGGGCAGCAAGATGTTGCAGTGATTTGGGGTGCCATTTCCCTTTATTGAGCCGCCGCTGCACATGCTCTTTATATTGAGAGGGAGAAGGCGGACGTTTTCTTTGATGGCGTGCTTGGTTGCAGAAGAGACAGGCAGCAACAATATTGCTTTGCTCGTCACCGCCACCATCGCAGCGAGCCTTCAGGTGTTCTGCTGTGCACCTGAATCGTTCTGCCTCTGCTGCTGAAATTGCGTGTTGAACCGCAAATCCTTCCTTGTCATCAAGCCAGATAGGTTTTTGGCAATAATAACAGAGTCCAGCTTGCTTGCGGAATGCTTCGGATCGTGGTTTGGAGAGTTTGCTAGACATGAACAAGCTCCTAAAGATTAATAGAAGCCCGCTCACCTTGAGGTATACACGGGAACCAGCCGGGTTATCGTGCTGGCGAATTGCAGCCTTGTCAGGACAGCAATTGCAGTCTCTTCCAAGAGACTGCATGATCATAATGCCCTGTTCACCAATGCAAGTCAACAAGTTTGATAAGGTCCATGCTCCGCCAGAAGGACAGGGCAGCCCTCATGCGCAAGCCGCTCCGCTGC
>NZ_JBLWEP010000163.1:0-4609 GCF_048287355.1 Candidatus Electronema sp. TJ | reverse complement strand
CCAACATCGACAAAAAAGAGCTGCTCAAGCCGTTCGCGCCCAAAACCTGAGTGTTTTTCCGCGCCGGGGCGAAAAGTTTTCCGCCCTTGCTGGCCGCAGGTTCATCCGCCATGCCGTCAAGGCCCGTCCAGTTCTTTGAGAAAAAGCGAGAAATTCTCCAAGTCCGAGAAAACCGCCTCATAACAGGCCCGCGCTTCAGAGACCAGCTCTTCAATGCGGGATGAACGGAACCGGAAGGTGTACACATTGCGCACCACATGGCGGAATGCCCGGTATTCCTCCAAGCAATGCTTCGTTTCTGGCCGGATAACCGGGATGCGGATATCTGGAATCTCTGCTGACATCTGCAAAAGCAGCCGTTTATGCCAGTCATGCCCCTGCGGAAGATCGCCGTCAACCGTCCGCGCAATGTCTTCAAAGATGCTTTCAACACCAGTGTAGAATCCATGCAGATTTAAGGCGGCACCATCAAGATACCCGTCGTCGCTGTTTCGCTGCGCCTTCTCCAACAGGTTTTCAGCGCGGCTGACAACATAGTGCAGGTCAGCGCGCTGCTGCTGGATTCTGCCGGACAACGCCGCATAGCAGTTCATCATGTGCTCCCCGAATTTTCATAACGTAATCCCCGCATGAATGGCATCCGCAAGGCTTGGCGAGGCTTCTTCCAGCCGTATCAGATCAACAGAAATATCCGGCTGGAGATTCATGAGCTGGGCAAGCGCCCGGCAATATCTCCGTTCATCCAGCCCCTGCACGGCCAGATCAACATCCGAGTGCTCATCAAAAATGCCGGGCCGGGCCAGAGAGCCAAACAGGATGACGCGCTCGGCACCGTATGCGTTTTTCAGCAGCGCGGCGGCATCTCGGGCGAATGCAAGTGCCGCCGCACGCCTTTCCTCCCGAAGCTGCTGCCGCTGCGTCTGTCTTTGCAGGGCAGTTCGGCGGTAGACAGCCATCTGTTCAGGACAAGGCAGCATGTTCCGCGCAGTTTTACCCATAGTTCACCTGAGATGCTGCTGCTTGATCTTGCCGGGGCGGATGGAAGAGTTGCCTGACAGAAGCGCATCCTACACCGGAGGCTCCTCCGGCTTCTTTTTCCGCTTGATCTCGCTGCTGCGGGTGCCGCCCGCCATCTCGTACTCGTTGCTGTCCTTGCCGTACTTCACGCCGACTCCGGCCAGCATCCGCGAGGACAGAAAACTCAGCGCCCTTTCAACCGCCTTGAAGTCGTTGCCCAAGCCATCTGCCTGGGCCAGCTGGATGTTGTAGGCCGCCAAGGAGGTCTGCGCCTCGGCAATCTTGGCGAGATAGTCGGCAAGGGTGAGGCCGTTGCCCAAATCCAGATTCTGATCAATCGCTTTGAGGTTGGCGGCACGCTGCTGGGCATCAGCAACGATCTGCGAGCCTCTTCGTTTGAAGGCCATGAGCTTTCCTCCGTGATGAACGGGTTTTTCTTCGCTGCAAAGGAGCTTTCGGACATTCGGATGCTGTTTTTGCACGTTGCGATGCTGCTTTCAGACGTGTGAAAACAGCATTCGCACGTCCGAAAGCTCTGTTCAGATGTATGAAAACAGCATTCAAACGTGTAAATGCAGCATTCGGACATCTATTTTCTCTATTTAAACATGTGAATGCAGCTTTTGCACGTTGAAAAGCTCCATTCAGATGTTTGAAAACAGCTTTTGAACGTCTGAGCAGAGAATTTGCTCGTCCGCAAGCTCCTTTTGAACATGCGGAAGCAGCTTTTGCACGTTGCAAAGCTCATGAGCAAGGAGCGCAAGGAAGCCGCAGCGGGTAGCTGCCGAATTTTTTTTGAAAGATTGGCGAGTTTGGAGAATAATAGGCGGATGCGGCAGGAATGATCCCGCGCAAAAGACGAGAAGGAGCTGGCGATGAACAATCTGAGCGTCTGGACAACCCAATATCAGCAGCCGTTGCTGATGGCCTGCGGCGGCCTGCTTGCTCTGGCCTTGCTGCTCAAGTGCGGCGAGCGCAAAGGGCGGCTGCAACATCTGCTCTCCCTTGTCATTGTGCTGGCGGCGGCGGCTGTGATTTTCCTGGGCAAGGATGACAAGGCCGTCTGGATTCCTGCGCTGGCCGCGCTGCTGGTTGCTGCGGCGCAGGAAGTCCTGAAATGGAAGCCTGCCGCCGGTTCCGGCGCGGCGGCGGATCAGACCGGCGGGATGCGGCAGTATGAGGAGGAGCTGAAGAAGCTGCGCCAGCAGATTCTTGATCTGCAAGCCTCCGGCTCAATGGCCGACGACAAGCAGCGGCAGCTTCTTGAAGCGCAGTTGCAGGCTGTGCAGGGGCATTTGGCCGACATCCGGGAGAGCTGGAAGGAGGAGCAGCTGCGCCGCAAAGCTGCGGACGAGGCTCTTGAGCAGATGAAGTGCCAGATGCCGGATGCGCAGATCAAAAAGGCGCAAGCCAGCCTGCGGCAGAACGACACCAAGGCGGCGAAAGAGACCTTTGCCGAGGTGCGCAAGCAGGCGGGCAAAGCGGCGGCCTTGGCTGCGCACCACGAAGGCAAGCTGTCTGAAGGCGAAGTGAATTATGCCGAGGCGATGGAGCTGTACCGGACAGCCGCGCTGCTGGAGAAGGACAACCCGGACTATCTGCTGGCTGCCGGGAAGATGGCCCGCAAGCTCGCGGAGTACAAGCAGGCGCAGGAATGGCTGGAGCGGCTGCTGGAACTGCGTGAGGCGGAGGGGAAAAATGATGCCGCGCTTGGCGACGCGCTGCACGAGCTGGCTTTGCTGCATAAAGACTTGGGGCAATACGCGGCGGCGGAGCCGTTGTACCTGCGGGCGGTTGCGGTGAAGGAACAGGCTCTTGTCAAAGAGCATCCCGATGTGGCAGAAGTGCTGAATGATCTGGCTGTGCTGTACCGGCGGGAAGGAAAATATGCTGAGGCGGAGCCGTTGTATCTGCGTGCCCTCGCTGTGAAGGAACAGTATTTTGGCAAAGATCATCTGAGCGTGGCGCAGACGTTGAATGATCTTGGGATATTGCTTAAAGAGCAAGGCCGCCTTGCCGAAGCTGAATCGCTATATCTGCGTTCTCTTGAGATCAGAGAGAAACATCTTGGCAAAGATCATCTTGACACAGCGGAGAGCATGAATAATCTTGCTGCGTTATATAGAAAGCAAGGAAAATATGCAGAGGCAGAGATGCTATATCTGCGCTCGCTTGCTATCAGGGAAGGTATTCTGGGGAAATATCATCCACTTGTAGCTCTAACTATGAATAATCTTGCTTTCTTGTATAGACAAGAAGAAAGATATGTAGAAGCAGAACCGCTATATCTGCGTTCCCTTTCCATCAGAGAACATGCTTTGGGCAAAGACCATTCATACGTCGCATCCAGTCTCAATAATCTCGCTGGCCTTTACCGGGCGCAAGGCAAGCATGCAGAAGCAGAACCGCTGCTTCATCGCGCTCTTCAAATTCGTGAGGACAAACTCGGCAAAGACCATACCGCTGTCGCAAGCACCCTGCGCATCATGGCCGATCTCTACCGCGACCAAGGACGATACGCAGAAGCGGAGCCGCTGTTTCAACGCGCCCTGTCCATCTTGCAGGCAAAACTCCCTGCGGGGCATTCGCGCATCAGCGGCTGCCAGAAGGACTACGATGAGATGAAGGAGAAGATGGCCCAGGCGCAATGACACGGCGCGTCGGGCCGAAGGAGGCTGTCATTATTCCCTATTGCGGCCTTCCCTGACGAAACGCACAATCTCCTCGCGGCTCAGATCGAGATTCACATCAGGCAGATTGTATTTGCTCTTCCTCTCTGGCAGCAGTCGGACAAGGAAACACAGCCCGTCTTCCGCTTCGATCAGCACTTCATGCGCCTCTTTGGCCTTTTTCAGAAGTTCTGCAAAATTGTTCTGCGCATACAACGCACTGTATGTCAGCATGGCTCACACCTCAATAAGGGTAAGGTTCAACCGCTTCGCGGCCAGCTTCATGCCGCGATCCAATGTGACCAGCGGCGCGTTCAGACGTTCCGCGCACTCCAGCACGTAGGCATCATAGGCGTAGATGCCAAGGCTGTGGCTGATTTCCACGGCGCGTGGCAGGTTCAAGGGCAGAATGCGGAATTTTGCTGACCGGAATCCTACAATGATCTCCATGCCCTGCGCCAAAGAAATTCTGCCCCGCCGGAACATTGCGGACACTGCATTGCCGATTTCCGCTTCCACGCTGGCAACGCAGACCAATTCATAGTTCTCCAGCGCAAGCAGCAGCTCCCGCCGCTCCTGCTCGCTGGTCAGCAGCGAGATGACAACAGATGTGTCTGCAACGGCCTTCATCGTTCTCTCAAGTTATAGAGCCAACACGTCAAACTGGCGCAAAAAAATGCTGGCATCTTCTATCATAACTTCTTTCCAACCGAACAGCAACCCGGCGCACCGCAGGGAAACGATGAACAGCGCAGCCGTTGAGCAGGACAGCTCCGGGCAAAACTTCCTGCCGGGCATTCGCGCATCAGCGGCTGCCAGAAGGACTACGATGAAATGAAGGAGAAGATGGCAGGGCGGCAGGGGCAGTTTGTGCGCCGCCCCTGCAAAGGCGTTCAAGGCATCAAATCAGACCAAGCTTGCCC
>NZ_JBLWEP010000162.1:0-4631 GCF_048287355.1 Candidatus Electronema sp. TJ | reverse complement strand
GTTCCGCCTTTGACGAGTTCGACACGCTGGGCGAGTACGGACGCTTCGGCGCAGGCCTGCGCTGCCGCTTCTAAGTCAAGCCTTTCCATACTGTGTAAGCAAGGGGGGACTCCGGATTGCCGGTTTTCCCCCTTCTTTTTGAGGAGATGCCTGAAATTTTACTGAAGAGGTCGACGGCTGGCGGCATACTGGACAGCCTGTTTGTTCTCTGGCTGTATTTAGGCCGAAGACGGAGGCTTCAGCTGCTTCTGCTTCTGCTTCTGATGCTGGTTTCTATGGTTACGGAAATGATCAGCATCGGCGCGGCGGTGCCCTTTCTCAGTGCGCTGACTGCGCCGGAGCGGCTGCTGGAGGCAGGCTGGATGCGACCCTTCATTCGACTGCTCGGCATCCGTTCGGCTGATGCGCTGCTGCTGCCCCTGACCATCGGTTTCGCGTTTCTTGCCGCAGGAGCAGCTGGATTGCGCATCCTCCAGCTCTGGTGCAACACCCGCCTGACTGCGGCGATGGGAACGCAGCTCCGCTGCGACCTCTACGACATGGTGCTGCGCCAGCCCTACGAATTCCATCTCGCCCATAACAGCAGCCAGCTGATCAGTCTGACTACGGAAAAAGCAGCTATAGCAGTCAGCGTGGGGATCATGCAGGTGCTGTTCCTTCTCACCGCCTTAATTATGAGCGGAGCAGTGGCAGGAGCACTGCTGCTGATCAGCCCGCTGCTTGCTGTCTCAGCCTTGCTTGTGCTGGGCGGAGGTTACCTTCTCAGCGGTTTTTTGACCCGCCGCCGCATCAGGCGCAACAGTGTCGCTGTGGCGGAAAGCCAGCCGAAAGCGGTGAAATGCATGCAGGAGGGATTAGGCGGCATCCGGGAGGTAATTCTTGACGGCAGCCAATGTGTTTTCAGTGCAACGCACGCCCAAGCAGTCAAAAAACTGGAATGCGCCAGCACGGAAAACATGTTTCTCAGCGTACTACCAAAATCATTGCTGGAGCTGACTGGCATTGTTTTAATTGCTGTTCTATCTTATGCGATCCAGACCAGCTCGCCGGATGAGCAAGCCTTGCCCATGCTCGGAGCCTTGGCTTTTGGTGCGCAGCGGTTGCTGCCGAGCCTTCAGCAAGTTTATTTTTCTTGGTCGTTCATTAGCGGCATTCAGGCCACATTGGCTGAGGTGGCTGACTGGCTGAACAAAATCAATCTTCCCTGTGCGCAGGTGGCGAGTCCTGTTTCCCCTCTGCCGTTTAACCAAAGCATTGTCTTGGACAAGGTCAGTTTCCAGTATCCCAATTCGCCGCACAGAATATTCGACAGGATGAGTCTGACAATTCCGAATGGGGCAAAAATAGGGATAGTTGGCACAACAGGCTGCGGCAAGAGCACCCTGCTCGACCTTGTCATGGGGCTGCTTGCTCCAACTGAGGGGCAGATATTTGTTGACGGGATTGCTATCAGTCCGAGCAATGTTCGAGCTTGGCAGCGGAATATCGCTCATGTTTCGCAGAGCATCTTTCTTGCAGACGCTTCCATTGCTGAAAATATTGCCTTTGGCATTGCGCCGAATCAAATAGATAACGTACGGATAAAGCAGGCAGCCCGGCAAGCGCAGATAGAAGATTTCATTGAAACCCTGCCGGATGGCTACCAAACTCTGGTCGGTGAGCGTGGAGTGCGTTTGTCCGGTGGGCAAAGGCAGAGAATTGGCATCGCGCGGGCATTGTACAAACAGGCGAAAATCCTGATTTTAGATGAGGCGACGAATGCGCTGGATGCAGAGACTGAAGAGAGGATAATTAAAGAATTTAACTTTGAATGCAGAGATATGACCATCCTGCTCATATCTCACCAGCAACCAGCCGTTAAGCTTGATTTTGTTATCAATCTAATAGTAGATAAATAATTTTTTGATAATTGTGTTAAGTAAAATTTTATATACAACATATGACGGCATCCTTGAGCCTCTAGGTCAATCTCAAGTGGTCTGTTGCATAGAAAAGTTGGCAAACTTCAATAAAATATTCCTAATAAGCTTTGAAAAGGAAAGTGACTGGAAGAATAATGAGCTGAGAATAAATATGCTTAGGCGTATGACTATTGCAGACATTACATGGTTACCTCTGCGATATCATAAAAGACCAACTGCCTTGGCGACTTCTCTTGACATGCTGGTCGGTGTTGCTGCTGCCGCATGGATAGTTCTCCGCCATCGCATCCGCATCATCCATGCCAGAAGTTATGTGGCTTCGGTTATTGCTTTGGCACTCAAAAGAATTTCCTTTCTCAAGCTGAGATATGTTTTTGACATGCGGGGATTCTGGGCCGATGAGCGCGTGGATGGCGGCCTGTGGCCTGCGGGCGGATATCTGTATCGATCGGCGAAATGGTTTGAGCGACATTTCCTGCTGAACGCAGACTGCGTGATTGCTTTGACGCAAGCGGCTATGGATGAGATGCGCACCTTTCCGTACTTGCAAGACAGGATGCCGGATTTCAGGATCATCACCACCTGCGCTGACTTGGAACTGTTTTATCCTGACAAGGAATCTCGCCCCAAAGACCATCCTTTCACTTTGGGATATGTCGGTTCGGTGGGAGTCTGGTATCTCTTTGATGAGGTGCTGCGTTGCTTTCAGTTGATGCTTGAAGAACTGCCGGATGCTCGTCTGCATATCCTCAACCGTGGAGGACATGAGCACATTCAGGAACGCATGAAAGCATTGGCGATTGATCCGTCTTTAGTCCAAATAGAAGCTGTTGATCATGCTGGGGTGGCGCAGGCCATGCGGAGAATGGACGCAGGCATTTTTTTTATCAAGCCTGTCTATTCTAAAAAAGCATCTGCACCCACCAAGCTGGGCGAGTTTCTCGGCTGCGGAGTGCCCTGTCTTTGCAACAGCGGCGTGGGCGACATTGACTCAATGATAGAAAAAGAGCGGGTTGGCGTGCTGCTGAAGCGGTTTGACATGTCAGCCATGCGCGAGTCGGTCAGCAGCCTGCTCCTGATGGCGCGGCAGCCCGGCATACGGGAACGCTGCCGAACAGCAGCTGAGCGTTATTTTTCGCTGGAGGAAGGCGTTTCCCACTATCAGCGGATTTATGAGGATCTTGCTCAGAGATGATCAAGGTTCTTGGACTTGCCCTCTACGGCCCCTTGGCCGCCAGCACCCGCTACAGGCTGGAGCAGTACGCGCCCGGTTTAGCTGAGCATGGCATTGACCTCCGCATCCATCATCTGCTTGATGATCAATACCTGCGCTGCCGTTTCTCAGGTCGCTGCCCGCCTGCCACGCCGCTGCTGAAATCGGGCTGGGAGCGGCTCTCGCTCCTGATGAACCGGCAGCGGTTCGACGCGGCCATGCTCTACGCGGAGCTGTTCCCCCTTCTCCCTTCTTGGCTCGAGCTGCGCCTGCTGCGGCAGCTGCCCTATGTGCACGACCTTGACGACGCATTTCACCTGAAATACCGGAGGAGCGGCTGGCTGAGTGTCATGCGGCCCGCTCTGGGCGGCAAAATTGACGCATTGATGGCGGATGCGGCGGCGGTCACGGCGGGCAGCGGTATTTTGGCTGAATATGCTCGGCAGCGCAACCGCAACACCTTCATCTTGCCGACTGTAGTCGACACGGAGCGGCACCGGCCCTTGCCCCGCGCTGAACATGCTCAGTTCACTGTCGGCTGGATCGGCTCGCCAACCACTGCGCCGTATCTTGCCCAGCTTGTCCGGCCGCTGGCCCGCTTGGGCGAGGAAGGGCCTGTCCGGCTGCTTGTTGTCGGCGGCAAAGCGCCCCGCATTCCCCAAGTTGCTGTTGAGGAGGCGGAATGGAGCGAGGCAACGGAGATATCGCTGATCAACTCCTTTGATGTCGGCGTGATGCCGCTGCCAGATGACAACTGGGCCAAAGGCAAGTGCGCCTTCAAGCTGATTCAATGCATGGCCTGCGGGGTGCCTGTTGCAGCCTCCAATGTCGGCGCGAACGCCGAGGCGGTCAGTGCAGACTGCGGCTTTTTGGCGAACTGCGAGGAGGACTGGTCGGCTGCGCTGCGCTTCTTTCGCGATCATCCTGAAGCCCGGCAGCGCATGGGTGCTGCGGGCAGGGCGCGAGCGGAGCGGCTCTACTCCTTGCGCGTAGCCCTTCCTGTCCTCGCTGACATTCTCCACAAAACAGCTGCCTCTGCCTGAGTCTCTCCGTCTGCGCCAGGCATCATTCCGATATTTTACGGTTTTTTCTCGGCTAAGGCGCGTTTGAAACGTCCTGATTCACATTGGAACCGGGACGTTTCACACTGGAATTGCCTTGATTCCAATTGGAATCAGGCCGTTTTCGATTGGAATCGGCTTGATTCCAATTGGAATTGGGGCAAAGTCAATTGGAATCGCCCTGATTCCAACCGGAAACGGGACGATTCCAATGTGAATCGTGTCAATTCCAATCGGAATCAGGGTGATTCCAATTGGAATCAGGGCAATTCCGGTTGACTTTGGGGCGATGCCAGCGGTGAAAGGCCGTTCTTGGCCGCTGATTTCAGGTGTCGCTCCTCTGTTTGAACAGCGGCTGCCGACTTTGCCGGTCTTGGCAAGCAGAACGCATGCATCTCAATTTCAAGACGCGTCTCAAACGCCTGAGTCATAAAA
>NZ_JBLWEP010000161.1:0-4823 GCF_048287355.1 Candidatus Electronema sp. TJ | reverse complement strand
AATTGCCCTGGTTCACGTTTAAATCGTCACGTTTCACGCTTAAAATGAGCCGATTGAAGCGTGAATCAACTCGATTGAAGAGTGAATCACGATGATTTAAACGTGAATCGTCCCGATTTAAGTGTGAATCAACTCGGTTTAAGCGTGAATCAGGGCGTTTTAAGCGGCGAATGCGACGTTTGCGGCCACGGATACACCTAAAATCGCAACAAAAAAGGGTGCGGCATGATCACAAGGCATTTATTGAAGAGAGAAATTGACAAAGTGCGCGATGAACATTTGACTGCTCTGTATATCATCATCAAAGCATTCGAGCTTCCTGCCGGAGAAAGCATCTTTGACGCAGACGCAGCACAGCCTGCAACAGGACTGAATTGGGAGCGATTCATTCAAGAGACTTATGGCTGCTTGCAAGATGATCCAATTGAGCGCGGCGGTCAAGGCAGGTATGAATTTACAAAAAATGAATCACTCCGCAGAATAAAAGCGGCATAATGAACAAGAACAACGTTTCTGCGCTGGAACGTGAGAGCGAGAATAATGCGATGAAGAAAGGATACTTCGGACAATGGGGCGGGGCGTTCATCCCGGAAGTGCTGCATCAAACATTTGTTGAGCTGAACGCGGCCTATGAGGCGGCGCGGGCTGATTCCAGCTTCTGGCAGGAGTATGTTGCCCTGATGGCCAATTATTCTGGCAGGCCCACGCCACTGACCTATGCGGAAAACCTTTCCAAGCAGCTGGGCGGGGCGCGGATTTACATAAAGCGCGAAGATCTCAACCATACTGGAGCGCACAAAGCCAACAACGTCATGGGGCAAGGGCTTTTGGTCAAGCGGATGGGCAAAAAACGGGTCATCGCCGAGACGGGCGCGGGTCAGCATGGCGTGGCCACGGCAACGATGGCCGCGCGCTTCGGTTTTGACTGCACGATTTACATGGGCGAAGAGGATGTTGCACGGCAAAGGCCCAATGTTTTCTGGATGGAAAAGCTGGGCGCGACCGTGATTCCGGTGAAAGACGGCTCGCGCACCCTGAAGGACGCGATCAATGAGGCGTTTCGCGATTGGGTGGCGAGCATGGACACGACGCATTACGTGCTTGGCACGGCCTGCGGGCCGCATCCCTTCCCGGAAATGGTGGCCTGGTTTCAATCCATCATCGGCCAAGAGGCAAAACGGCAGATCGTGGAGCAGCATGGGGCAATGCCTGATCGAGTTTATGCCTGCGTTGGCGGCGGTTCCAATGCGATGGGCATTTTTCAGGGTTTTCTTGATCAAAACGGCGTGGAATTAGTCGGCGTTGAGGCGGGCGGCAAGGGCTTAGACACGGACAAACACGCTTCCCGCATGTTGAGCGACCGCGCTGCAGCAGGTGTGGCTCAAGGATACAAAACCAAGTTCCTGCAAGACAGCGACGGCCAGATGTTAGACACGCATTCCATTTCCGCCGGGCTGGATTATGTCGGCATTTCACCGATTCTCGCTGATCTTGGGGAAAAAGGCAGGGTGCGCTTTGAAGCGGCCACAGATGACGAGGTGCTTGAAGCCCTCAAGCTGACGATGAAGACCGAGGGCATCATTCCGGCCTTGGAGTCGTCCCATGCCTTTGCCCAGGCGATCAAAGAAGCGCCGAAGATGTCCCGCGAGCAGGCGGTTATTATTAATATGTCAGGCCGGGGCGACAAGGACATCTTTACGATCGCCCATGCCTTCAACGATCCGTCCTGGCAGGAGTTCATTGTCCGCCGGGCGGAGGAATACCGGCAGCAATGAAGGCTTGGCGCAATCCGCAGGACTGGGAAGAAAAAAATTGCCAAACCGCAGGATATGCGATAGACAGAAACAGCGGCTTGAAGTTTCATTTATGAAGCGTCGCCGTCGCATCCCCCTGCCAGCCCTGTGCGCCATAACGGAAATATGAGCGAAAAGAAATACACTCTCCTCATTGTTGATGACATTGTCGACAACCTGATGCTGCTTGGCGAGGCCATGCTGCCTGTCTACAAGATCAAGGTGGCCACCAGCGGCGCGCAAGGGCTGGAGCTGGCCATGCAGGAGCCTATGCCGGACTTGATCCTGCTGGACATCATGATGCCCGGCCTGGACGGCTACGAGGTTTGCCGCCGCTTGAAGGCGGATGTGCGCACCAAGCATATTCCGGTGATCTTTCTCAGCGCCTTGGACAAGGACAGCGACGAGCTGCAAGGTTTGGACGCAGGCGCGGTCGATTTCATCACCAAGCCGTTCAAGCTGGAGATCGTCCGCGCCCGCATCGACACGCAGATTGAGCTGCTGCGGATGCGGCAGCAGCTGCAAAATGCGAGATTGAAGGCTGAAGCCGCCTCGCAGTCCAAATCAGTCTTTCTCGCCAACATGAGCCATGAGATCCGCACGCCCATGAGCGCGATCATGGGCATGACGGATCTGGCTTTGGAAAAGGCGGTTGATCCCCAGCAGCGCAGCTATTTGGAGACGGTCAAGCTCTCGGCAGACTCGCTGCTCTCGCTGATCAACGACATCCTCGACTTCTCTAAAATAGAGGCAGGGCAGATGGAGCTGGACGAGCATCCCTTTGTCCTTGCCGAGGCGATTGAAGCGGCCATCCGCACCGTCTCTGTGCTGTCTCAAGAAAAGGGGCTGGAGATCACGCTCAACCTCTCGCCGGAGCTGCCCAAGGTGGTGGAGGGCGACAGCCTCCGCTTTCGCCAGATCATCCTCAACCTCCTCAGCAACGCGATCAAGTTTTCAGACGCAGGCCCTATCCGCATCATCGCCACCCAAGAGAAAAACGGTCCAGAGAGCGTGGCGGTGCGGGTTGCGGTTGCTGACCGGGGCATCGGCATTCCGCCGGACAAGATCAGCACCGTCTTCAGTGCCTTTTCACAGGCGGACAGCTCGGTCTCGCGCAAGTTCGGCGGCACCGGCCTTGGCTTGGCCATCTGCCGTCAGCTCTGCGAGCTGATGGACGGCCGCATCTGGGTGGAAAGCGAGGAGGGCAAGGGATCGGTGTTCACCTTTGTTGTTGTCTTTGGCCGCACCGCTGAGGAGCCTCCGCAGAAGAAGAAAACCGCCTCCGTTCTGCTGGAGGATGTCCGGCTGCGGCCTGTGCGCATTCTGCTGGTCGAGGACAACCCGGCCAACCGCTTCCTGCTCCGCGTGGTGCTGGAGAAATTCCAGCATCAGGTGACAGAGGCGGAGGACGGCGTGGAGGCGCTGCACATCCTTTTGGAGGACGACCGCTTTGACCTCATCCTTTCTGATGTGCAGATGCCGCGCTTGGACGGCTACAGCCTGACCCGGATCATCCGCTTCTGCGAGCAGGATGAGGAAATAGACCTCGACGCTTCGGAGCAGCTGGAAAGCGGCTTGGTCGAACGCCTGCGCCGCCGTCTGCGCGGCAAACATCGGCTGATCATCGCCATGACCGCCAACGCCATGAGCGGCGACCAAGAGAAATGCTTTGCCGCAGGCATGGATGATTATCTGACCAAGCCCATTGACAAGGCGCAGATCGCCTCGACCTTGAAACGCTGGCTGCCAGCGGGCTGAAAAGCAGCACTTCCTCCGCCGTGTCCGCAGCCGCTCTCTTCTTTCTCCGCTTCATCGCCGTAGTCGGCTCGGTGCTGGCCGGAGCGCATTATTACCTCTGGCGGCGTTTAGTCAAGGACACCGGCCTGAGCGGCAGAGCCAGACGCGCAGGCACGGCGGCCCTCGCCGCCCTCTTCCTCCTGCCGCTGCTCTCCCGCCTGCTGGAGCGGCATCTGCCGCATGCCTGGCTCTTTCCCTTCTTATGGCTGGCCTATCTCTGGCTGGGGATGCTGCTGCTGCTGTTCTTCTTTTTCCTCTGCGCCGACAGCCTGAAAATCCTTGCCCTGACAGTCCGCTGCCTGCTGCTGCGGCGATGCGCAAGGCCGGATCCGGCCCGCTGGCAGCAGCTTTCGCGCCTCACGGCTGCCGCCGGGCTGCTTGTCGTGCTGACCGCTGCCGCCTTCGGGGTGAAAAAGGGAGCCGAGCCGCCCGCAGTGCGCAGGGTGGAGATCAGGCTGAACCAACTGCCTGCCGCGTTCAAGGGCTTCAAGATCGTGCAGCTTTCCGACATCCATCTTGGCGAGCTGGCCGATGCCGATGACTTGGCCGAGATCGTGGCCATCGTCAACCGTCTTCAGCCGGACATGGTCGCCATCACCGGCGACCTGGTGGACGGAGCGGCGGCGCAGCTGCGCGGCGAGCTGGCTCCGCTGGGAGGCTTGCGGGCGAAGGAAGGCGTGTTCTTTGTCACTGGCAACCACGAGTACTACAGCGGGGCGGAGGACTGGCTGCCGGAAATCGAGCGGCTGGGCGTGCGGATTCTCCGCAATGAGCGGACAGAGCTGCGGCGCGGCGCGGACAGGCTTGTGATTGCCGGAGTCAACGACCACAAAGCAGGCCGCTTCGGCGATGCGCCTGACTACGAGCGGGCGTTAGGCGGGATTGCGCCGGGCCGCACGGTGATCCTGCTCGCGCATCAGCCCATTGCCGCCCAGAAGGCTGCCGCGCAGCAGCCAGACTTGGTGCTGTCCGGCCACATGCACGGCGGCCAGATCTGGCCTTTCAAATACTTTGTCCTTCTTCAGCAGCCTTACATCCGGGGCCTGTACCGCGAGGGCGGAACGCAGCTCTATGTCAATCAGGGCACGGCCACGTGGGGGCCGCCGATGCGGCTGGGCACAGAGAAGGAAATCACCGAGCTGATCCTCAAGTAGCTCTGCAGGGGTGAAAAATCTTTCGCCCCTCGTATTCGGAAAACAGACGCTGCCCGGCGGCCTGAACAACGCATTCCCG
>NZ_JBLWEP010000160.1:0-4944 GCF_048287355.1 Candidatus Electronema sp. TJ | reverse complement strand
CAGTAGATTTTTTAAATCGATTGCTTGATTTAAAGAATCGTGACCTTAGTTTTAAACAGGAGATAGGCAGTTTTATTCCAAATCTGTTGTTTTTATTCAACTGGTTGCTTGTGCTCTTAAAGCAATAACGTGATGTAAAATTTAAAGCTTATTCTTTACTCTATGGATTCTTTGAAAAACATCGCAATAGAAGAGGCTGTAGTTTGATCACAGCCATCTGCTGATTGTTTTGTCTGGAAGCAGCGAGTAGCGGGACAGTTCATGGCAGCCCTCATCCTCGAAGTCAGCAGCCTGACGATGCAATTCGGCGGCATCCGCGCCTTGGACGGTCTTGATCTCTGTGTCCGGCAAGGCGAGATCGCTGCCTTGATCGGCCCGAACGGCGCAGGCAAGACCACCTTTTTCAACTGCGTCACTGGCATCTGCAAGCCTACTTTCGGCCAAATTCAGCTCAATCCGCCCGGCGGCAAAGCGGTGCGGCTGAACGGCCTCGCTCCGCACAAGGTGACGCAGGCCGGTGCAGCTCGCACCTTCCAGAACATCCGTCTCTTCCCGGAAATGACCGTGCTGGAAAATGTGATGATCGGGCGGCACTGCCGAACAAAAGCCGGGCTGCTCGGCGCGATATTGCGGGATAAACGGACACGGCAGGAGGAAAAGGAGATAATCGCCCGTTCCTTTGCCCTGTTGGAGATAATCGGCCTCGCCGCTTCAGCGGACGAGCTGGCGAAACATCTGCCTTACGGGGCGCAGCGGAAGCTGGAAATCGCCCGCGCTTTGGCCACAGAGCCGCTGCTCTTGCTGCTGGATGAACCAGCGGCGGGCATGAATCCGCAGGAAACCGCCGAGCTGGACAGTCTCATCTGCGCCATCCGCGATGAAGGCATCGCCATCCTCCTGATCGAGCATGACATGAAGCTGGTGATGAGTCTGTCCGACCACATCTTTGTCATGGATTATGGCCGAAAAATTGCTGAAGGGAAACCGGAGGAGGTGCGGCAAAATCCTGAGGTGATCAGAGCGTATCTGGGTGAGCAGCCTGAGAGCTGACAATGAGAATCTGGGACATCAGTCCGGGCTATCTCAACCGACAGAGCTTGCTGGGAGAGCACCGGGAGCTGCACGGCATTGTTTCTATTTTGACGCACGGCAAAAAGGGTTATTCCCGCCACCCGGAAACTCTGCGCTGGACGGGCTGCTTGCAGGCTCTGGCACGGCGACATCAGCAGCTTACCTGCGAAATGGCGTTGCGGGGATTCCGGGAGCGGTCGCCGATTCCGTTCAGCAGCGGCGGTACAGCATGGCCTGCGGTGTATATTGACGAGCCTGCGGCGCAGTTTGTGCGGCTCAAAGAAAAATATGCAGAACGCGGGCAGGGCCGGATACCTCTGCCCCGCAATGCTCAGCAGCTTTGGAGCCAGCACAAATATTCAACGCTGGCCCGCGAGGTGCAGCTGTACAAGAAAACAGGACAGCAGGTCGCCAGCGGCAAGGCGGATTTCGTCCAGCTCGCCCAGCTGCTGGCTGAACTGCTGCGGCAGCCGCCGACGGCTGGCGGGTTGAAAAACGCCCTTCAGCACATGTGGGGCCATGTCGCGGAACTGCCGCCTGCGCCAGAGGAAAAACCGGAAACTTGGTCGTGGCTGAGATTGCTGAAAGAAACGCAGCTTCGGGCCATGCAGCACAACGAGCCGTATCTGACTGTCTCCACCGCGCTGAGCGACCTGATGATGTGGACAGAGGAAATCCTTCCTGATCAGCCGACGGCCAGCCGCTGCGCATGACAGACGGCAACGGCCAGCGCGTCAGCGGCATCGCTGCTCGGCGGGCCGCTGAGTTCGAGCAGCACCTGAATCATGCGCTGCACTTGTTCTTTTTCCGCATGACCGTAGCCGGTCACAGCCTGTTTGACCAAGCGGGGCGGATAACCATGCACCGTCAGACCTTGACGCAGCAGGGCAACCACCGCCGCGCCCCGCGCTTGGCCGAGCTTAAGAGCGGAGCGGGGATTATGGGAGGTGAAAACATCTTCCACTGCTGCGGCCTCTGGCCTGTGCTGCTCAATAACTTGCGACAGTCCGTCAAAAATGACTAAAAGCCGCCGGGAAAAGTCCTTCTCGCGCTCGGCGCGGATGGTGCCGCAAGCGACAAAGCCAAAGCTCGGCCCCAGCTTGTCAATAATCCCGTAGCCTGTGATCCGCGAGCCAGGATCAATGCCGATAATCCTCAGCGGCAGGGCTATGACAGCTTCTCCATCAACGCTTCAGGGATGTCAAAGTTGGCGTGCACCTTCTGCACGTCGTCATGATCCTCAAGGCTTTCCAAAAGCTTGAGCAAATTGGATGCGGTCTTCTCCTCAGTCACCTCAATGGTGTTCTTCGGTACCATCAGAATGCCCGCCTCGCTCATCTTGACCTTGCTTTTTTCAAGCTGCTCGACCACCGCGTTGAAGTCCTCCGGCGTTGTATAAATCTGAAAGCCGCCGTCCTCGTTCACCACGTCTTCAGCCCCAGCTTCCAAGGCCAGCTCCATGATCTGCTCTTCATCCACGCCTGTCCCGTCCACGCTGATCACGCCGCGCTTGTCAAACATCCAGCCCACGCAGCCGTTTTCGCCGAGATTGCCGTTGTTCTTGGCGAAATAATGACGAATGTCGGCAACAGTTCTGTTTTTGTTGTCGGTCATGGTTTCAACTAAGACGGCAACACCTCCAGGCCCGTAGCCTTCATAGAGGATTTCATCATACACCGCGCCGTCCAGCTCGCCGGAACCTTTTTTGATCGCCCGCTCGATGTTTTCCTTCGGCATGTTCTCTGCTTTTGCCGCATTCACCGCGCTGCGCAGGCGTGGATTGCCGTCAATGTCGCCGCCGCCCATTCGGGCTGCAACCATGATCTCTTTGATCAGCTTGGTGAATATCTTTCCCCGCTTCGCATCCAGAGCACCTTTCTTCCTTTTAATGGTGCTCCATTTAGAATGTCCTGACATTACTTGTTCTCCGTCGTTATTGCGCTAAAACCGGCAGTGCCGGCATCATGTTTTCAGTTGTTTTTGATGGATTCCGCAACAATATCTCTGATGGCTTTCACTAAAACATTGAAGCTGCGCGAACAGTTGCCGTCCAGATGCAAATGTTTGCCAATCGCCCGCGAGCCGGACACTTTGTCATATTTTTTTGTCAGCCGCAGCAGTTCCTGCGCAGCTTTAGGAATGCTGTCCGGCTCCCGGTATTTTTTGTTCTTCTGGAGCTTGGCCAGATTTGTCAGCTCAAGACCTTGTTCCACCGCTTGCAGGTCGCCAAGATAGAAACTCTCCAGTTCATGACAGGCGATACGCATAACCACGTCCGTTTTTCCTGCCTCGTGACATTTTTTTAGCAAATTGTCTTTGATCTTCCGACAGTCACCTGCGTCCTGATCGCGCATCACAATAAAACGCGAGTCAGGTTTGTTCCAAAGTCGCATCTTGCGGACGAGCTGCTTTTCTAAATCCTGCTTGCCCTCAAAAACTATGAAACGGGAAGAGACTTGTTCGGGCAGCAGCTTCGGCAAAATGCCTTGCAGCATTTCTTTGGCCGATGGTTCTTCCAAAAAGAAAACCAGCGTGGTCATTGAGGATCAGCACCTTCAAAAAAACCCTGCTTCCATAAATAACCCATTTTGTCGCCGTCATTCATATATGCTGCGATTTGCGAATCGTCCTTGGCCCGCCTGACCTTGCTGTAGCCGTTTTCTTTGACCAACCAGAACACTTCATCAAGTTCAGCGGCATTGAGGAAATCAGGCGAATGCGTGGAAACAAAAACTTGGCCGCCGCGCTGGGCGTAAGAGCGAAATTCCTCGGCCAGTTCTAAAAGCAAAGTCGGATAAAGCTGATTCTCCGGCTCTTCAATGCAGAGCAGTGGATGCGGACGAGGATCATGCAGCAGCACCAAGTAAGCAAACATCTTCAAAGTGCCATCTGAAACGTATTTGTCAATAAACGGGTCTTTGAAAGAGCCATCTTGAAATTTCAGCAGCAGACGGCCATCATCAGTGGACACAGAACTGATTGCGCTGACTCCAGGCACGCGACTTTTCATTTTTTCAATGATCCGCTGAAATTCTTTTGGATGATTTTCATGCAGATGATTGGCAACTAATTGCAGATTGTCACCGGACACAGAAAGATGCTCTGCATATCCGGCTGCATCTTTGCTGCCGCGAGCATCGTTGATATGAAAATTAGACACGTGCCAATTCTCCAGCATCTCGCGGAAGGCGTTGGCAGCCTTGAAACGCTGAAACTGGCCTAATCCTTTGACGGCCAAGATGTCAGCACTGTCCAGTTCTTGCGGCTCTGGGGTCAACTCTTCATCTGTCTTGTTAAAATCTTCTTCATTTTTGATCGCTATTCCTTTGCCGCGCTGGAAATCAAGAAAATGATAAGGCTTGCCAGCCGCGCCCCTCTTATACCGCAATATTTCCCGCTCCACAATCGCCTTGCCCTGCTTCTGGGCGATTTCCAAGAGATATGTAACTAAACGTTCTGTGTTGTTGATGGGATGACGAAACTGCAATTCAATATAAATTGACTGATCAGTTTTTCCCCGACTGACCACTTCTTTAAATCCGCCTCGGCTTTGCAAAGCGCGAGACACATTATATGTCAGGCAGTCTTTCAGAAAGCCAAAAACATCAAACAAAGTTGACTTTCCCGCGCCATTTGCGCCCACAACAATGCAGAAGGAGGGGATGTCAAGCAGCTCGACATCCTCAAAGGCTTTGAAATTCTTCAGCCGTATGGTTTCAATCTTCATTGCCGCCTCTCTCGAATGCTGTTCAGCAGTCTTCCGCCTCTCTTTTCATCCGCCAAAACCCTGTCCCCAGCACAAGAAACCTCTCTGCTGTTCACGCGGGATATTCGCAGTTTGATCACTTTATAATTCAAATTCAATCAGGCGGC
>NZ_JBLWEP010000159.1:0-4951 GCF_048287355.1 Candidatus Electronema sp. TJ | reverse complement strand
AGATGAATATCTTGCCCGGCTGCGTGCGCTGGCGGAACGGCATCCGGCAAGGTGATGTGAGGCTTCTCCGCCCTTTTCATCGCTTGGCGCATGACACATCCACTGGATGCCAATGAACCAAGCGATGAGCTACAGCTTTTCCCCAGCTAAATCCAGCACGCTCTGAATGACATCCGGGCTGATGAAGATGCTGCTCTTGTTCAGTTTCATCAGGCTTGGCAAGACTTCTGCAAGGAGTCCTTTGTTCTTTGCGGCAAGCAGCACGCCGAGCGATCCGATGGTGTGAATCTTATTGATCTTGGCAATCTTCCGCCCTCGGCGGTCATCTATGAGCAGTTTGTCGGCATTGAGCTGCTTGTAAAGCAGCATGGCTTCTGTTTCACCTAAATCAGCAGATGCGTCAAGATAGACAAAGCCTGACGTGTCAACAGTTCGTACTTTTCCATGAAGATATTCTCTCAGCGTTGCTGACTCTGCTTTGTCACTGAGAGCAACTTCGTTATACACTGCTTCAGGAACCAGAACCTCTCCATAGAGCGGTTCAAGCAATTGCAAGCCATCGCAGATTGCCAAAGCGATCAGCGCTGAACTGTCTGCAATCAGGATCATTGCCTTCAGCTATTCAGTTCGGCGAGGAGTTCTGCGCGGTCAATGGCGATGACAGGAATGCGGTTGTCCTTGCAGGCCGCCATGAAATCAAAAATATCCAGCCCGGCAATCTGCGCTGCTTTGGCAATCGTGACCAGCTCCGCTTTAAACAGCCAGAGGGCATAGGTCAGCCGAATATCGCGCTGAATGGCCTGTTCGCCTTGGAACATGACGAAATCATTCGGGAGATCAATGGCAATCTGCATGGCTTTCCTTGTACCGCGTGACGATTATTCAGAGAGCTGATCAAGTGCGCTGTCTCGCAGACACATCTTACAAGAAAGAACAATTTTGTCCATGCGTTTTGCTCGTTGCAGAAAGAAAGCGGCGGAGAAGCAGCAGCTCACTTCCCCGCCTTGGCCATCGCCCAGCACATGAGCATCTGCTGGATGCCGCTGAACTGGGTGATGAGAATTGATTCTTATGCTGCTTTCCCCCAATATGGTATCACACCTGCTTTCCAGCACTCCCGTGTTCGCATGGACAATTCCCGCATGGAGCCAAGAAACTTCATCCATACCGGCGGCACAGGGCTTGTCCAATAATCGTTGAGATCATCCAGTATCTGCCGTGTTCCGTTGAAGATTTGACGCAATCTTATGTTTGTCGGATGATCAGGGGCTGCTGTTCCTTGATAGACTTCAGGCAACGGCGCATCTTGGATTCTGAGGAAACGACTGAAATGAGAATACTCCTTATAGAGTATGTCCTGATATGACCAAGCAATAGATGCTGGCGGCTTGTTGATCATCTGATATTTCAGGTCAACCTTGAACTGCTCCGGCAGGAACGGAGGCTGCATGTCCTCAGCCGTATGCCCGCCTTCCCCTTGCGCCTTGATCGCTGCAACCGCCTCTTTCGCCTCAAGATAGTTCCTGATAATCTGCGGGTATCCCTGTTCGCCCCAGAATGTCTGCTGCCTCTCCGTGCTCCAGCTAAATTGATTCTCACCCACCTGCATGATGCCAGCGAGCAAAGCATCATACATTTCACCGATGGAGCTGTAAGGGTACTTAGGCTCGATGTTAGGATCAGCCGTAGGATCGCTTGCTCCCAAAGTCTGCTCAGGCTTTTCAATCGCCAGCATGACTTTGAGCGTGTCCGCATTCAGTGGCCCCATATCCGCATTCAATACTGTTCCAGGAAGAAGAGATGGAACATCTTTCTCGTAATCAGGAACACCAAGATTTGGTGTTGTGTCAAGAACAACGCAAAGATTGGCAGCTAACTGAAGATGCATCATTTCTTCGATAAGAACACCGCGTATTATTTTGTACGCATCGCTGTTCTCATCTTTAATAGATGTCATGACTGTTGTATAGAAAGGTACTGTGTACAGCTCAATTGCTGCTGCCACCTGCGCGTGTTCCTGAACGAGCTGCTTTGTCCATGTTGCCATTGCTGTTCTCCTTTTTTTATTGTTGATGCCTTTGCGTCTGCCTCAAACATCAGGCCGGTCGCCATCAACCGGCCTGGTGCTCTCAGTTCTTAGACAGTTGATTTCACCGGTGCTCTGCTGCTGCCAGATGCAGCAAAGATATCATTGGCAATCTTCAGCCCCAGCGGAACACCGCCGATTTTATCTTGACTCAAATCTGGATTGCCTGATGGATCCAAGGCGAATGCGTCAAATGACCAATGCACGCCCAGATAGATGCGCGACCAGCCGTTCTCCTCAATCATCTGCCAAAGACCTCTTGGGAAGGAACGCACATGACGTGAACGCACCACGCCTGTATTGTCTGTAGTCACACCGTTCAGCTCATCAGAAACAAAGGGGCCTGTCCATACCCTGTCTGGACCGTTGTCCTTGAGCTTATTAGAATCATAAGTAACTCCAATTCCATCCTTATCATACCACAAGCGGATTATTTGGAATGCCGCCGCGCCGAAGGTGGCATGGCCAGATGGATATGCCGGGAACGGCGGCGTGAAATTGGGCTTGTTGCTGTTGCTTGCAGGTGCGCCCAAGGGCAGCCATGTGGGATCGCAGTCATTGTTAATATTGCTACTGCCATCTGAATCTTTTGCTTCTGGTCCTATTGAGGTATCGTGCTCACGGATGCCAAGCACTGGCCGCCAGAGATCGTGCTTGTATTTCTGTTCCCAAGCCAGAATGCCAGCATCACCCATTGCCGCATTGACCATAGCAAACAGCTTGGCATTGTTATCCACGCTGTTGTTTCTGGCTTCAGCTATCTTCCGCAGTATCTGATTGTACAGACGTGGTGGGGTGCCGATCTCATTCGGGCCATCATAAGCCCAATACAAGCCAATCAGCGTTTCATCAGGTGTGCGTTTGTCGCAATTGGGCGGCATCGTGCCCATCAATTCAGAAGCAATACCTTTTTCACGAACCTGTTTGAGTGCTTTCACATAATCTAAACTGCCTGAGTCTGGCGGCGCATCCAATCCATGCCGTTTATTTACTGCGAAACACTTTGACTTCTCTCCGTAGAAAGGAGCATGGAAGCCCTGTCCTGCATTAGCAGGATCAGGACGATGGTGACGCGGTGACAAAGAGTAAGTATCATATCCACTATCACCAGCACCGGGATCACCTTTGCGGTCTTCCAGCATAGCCTGCGCTACAGCAAGCCCAAATGCTTCCCCTGCTTTCACATCAGCACCTGAAAGCCCGTTTAATATCTTATCATAAGCTCTATCAAAATGCTCTCTTTGACGCGCATATAACTTACGCAGACAATGAAGAGCCGCCGCCGATACCGCTGCGGTAGCATTAATTGTTTCAGTTGGAGTCGGCAGGTTTGGCAGATAAGGCGGGAAATCAGTAGCACCCTCTTTGGTTCTTACTCCAGCATGAGCGTCATACATGGCCAGATGCACGATGGCCAGTGCACGGGAGCTTAATGTCGGGCCGCCCTGCTCTGGTTGTAGCTGATGTACGCCTGGAGTGAAATCGCGCTTGTTGGCATCCAAGGCCACCTGATTCCAATACAGAATGTGATCCATAGCTGTTCTCCTTTTTTATGAGAGTGAAATTCTTTCGATGTAACTTTATGGTATTACCACACTGTGGTTTCTGTCAAGAAGAATTTTCATGTCTGTCCGCAAGAAACGCTTTCACGCCCATTCGTATTCCCGCCAGACATATTTTCCTGTTGACAAGATTTGTCTTTTGAAGAGATTGTTTCCTTCTACCCCCCCCCATTCACTTAGTCAAGGAAAATTTTCACTTGTCTGCAAAAAGATTCGCCGCTCATGAATCTCAGGCGGTCATGCTCATGACTCTCTGAGGCTCATGCTCATGACTCTCAGACACTCATGCTCATGACTGTCTGAAGGTCATGCACATGACTCTCCGGCACTCATGAGCATGACGCTGCGCCGCCCGTGGCCATGAGTGCCGGATATTTTTTTGTTGACAGGAACCGCCGCGCTCTTTACCATGCCTGTTCAGGCAGTTTCACGCTCATGCCGAGCAGTTAACTCAACCGGAGAACAGTTATGGCAACCGTGCTGTGGAGACCTGAACCCAACGCCCTGACCACGCCGCGCTCTTGGCGGCCCCTGCATCTGCCGCGCAGCACCAGCGGCAACAGCGACTTGGCCGCCCGGATCGCGCAGAAGCATTCCGCGCTGGACGAGGAGGTGGTCAAGATCGTGCTGAAAGCCTTGGTGGAGGAAATCAAGCTGGACCTGATCAACGGCAATCAGGTCGCGCTGGAGGACGCGTTCACCTTCCGCATCTCCCTCAACGCCCGGCTGGACTCACCGGACGCGCCGCTGCCGCCGACAGAGAAAGTGCTGAATGTCCGGGTCATTGTCGCGCACGTCTTGCTGGAGGAGGTGCGGCGGCGGGCGCAGCTGGAGCGGCTGCCTGCGTCGAAGAAACTGCCGGTGATCAGCTCGGTTGAAGACAGCGTGCTGAAGCTGAGCGACGTGCTCAATCCGACCGGCGCGCTGCATTTGAGCGGCAGCGACCTTCTCTTTGATCAGGAGGACGAGGACTGCGGCTGCGTGCTCGAAGGAACGCGCAGCGGCAGGCTGCCGCAGAGCCGCTGCACTGCGGTCTTCAATTCAGACATCACCCTCCTGCCCGACATTCCGGCCCAGCCAGACCCTTGGAACAACGAGTACATCCTCTCCATCTCCACCCAGTACACTGAACACGGCACCCTGCGCACCGGCATCTATGACCGCAGGCTGCGCACGCCCTTGGCCGTGACCTTGGGCGACGAAAGCGGCATCCTCAGCGGCGGCGGAACAGTGCCGCTGGTCGTTGTGACAGGCGGGACGATGACCGCAGCCAGCGCACGGGTGCGCGTTCAGGTTCTGCTGG
>NZ_JBLWEP010000158.1:0-5005 GCF_048287355.1 Candidatus Electronema sp. TJ | reverse complement strand
CATCCAAACAGAAGACCGGGTTGATCACCTCGGCCCGCTGCATGGCGTGAATGATTTTGCCTGGCATGGCCCCGATGTAGGTTCGGCGGTGTCCGCGAATCTCCGCCTCGTCGCGCATCCCGCCAAGCGAGATGCGGACGAATTTCCGGTTCATGGCTTTGGCGATGGACTTGCAGATGGAGGTCTTGCCCACGCCTGGAGGCCCGACAAGACAGATGATCGGCCCCCGGATTTTCTCCACCTGTGCCTGCACGGCCAGATATTCAAGGATGCGCTCTTTGGTCTTTTTCAGGCCGTGGTGATCTTGATCGAGAATCTGCTCGGCTTCCTCAATGTCAATCTTGGTCTCGCTCTTCTCTGTCCACGGCAGGCTGATGAGGACATCCAGATAATTGCGCACCACCGTGCTTTCAGCGGACATCGGCGGCATGGCCTTGAGCTTGGCCAGTTCTTTCAGAGCCTTTTCCCGCGCCGCCTCCGGCATGTTTTTTTTCTCCAAGGCCGCCTGCAATTCGCTGTGGTCATCCGGGACATGGCCCATCTCCTGCTGGATTTCCTTGACCTTCTCGCCGAGATAGTAGTTGCGCTGATTGTCGGCCAGCCGCTTGCGCACCTTGGTCTCAATGGATTTCTCCAGCTCGTCCAGCTCAATTTCCCGATACAGCAGCTCAATCAGGCGGCGGAGGCGGTCCGGCAGGGCGATGGTCTCCAGCAGTTCCTGCTTCACCCCGGACGGCAGCTGGACATGAGCGCAGAGCAGGTCTGCCAGCCGGGCCGGGTTTTCCATCACCGCCGCAACCTTAGTAATCTCAGACGGAATCTTCTGGCGGCTGATCTTGATGTAATCGGCAAAGGCGCGGCGCAGCTCGCGGCTGTAGGCGGGCAGGTCGGGATGCTCGGCCTCTGTGTCAGGCTGTTCCGACAGATCAGCGCGGAGAAAGTCGCTGCACTCGATGTAGGCCGCAACCTCTGCCCGGCGTTTGCCTTCCACCAACGCCTTGATGGTGCCGTCAGGCAGGCGGAGCAGCTGAATGACCGTGGCCAGCACCCCGCAGCGGTGGAGGTCGGCAGCCTGCGGATCGTCCACGCCAGCTTCCTTCTGCGCGACGAGAAAAATCAGCGAGTGCTGCTCCATCGCGTGCTCCAAGGCCCGGACGGAATTTTTGCGGCCAACAACCAAGGGCGCGATCATGCCGGGAAAAAGAACCATGTCCCGAAGCGGCATGACCGGATAACGAACCAGATTGAATTCAGACATATCTCTTTCAGAAAAATCAGTTAGGAGCGGCCTTCTCACGCACTGGCTCCGCGCAGAACAGCGGAAAAAGGAAAACCCGCCTGCATAGGTTGTCAGGAATATTCATTCCTTGAAAAGTTTATCTCAAACGAGCGCATCCTGCTGCGCAACGTCTCACAGCAGCTCTCATGGGTTTTTAAATGCTGCCTGCAAAGGTTTGTCGGCAGCATTTGCTCGTTGAAAAGCTCCCAACAGACGTGTGAATGCTGCTTGGCAACGTCCAAAAGCAGGTTTTACAGGTTTAAATCCTGCCTGTAAACGTCTGCCAGCAGCATTTGCTCGTTAAAAAGCTCCAAACAGACGTGTGAATGCTGTTTGGCAACGTCCAAAAGCAGGTTTTACAGGTTTAAATCCTGCCTGCAAACGTCTGCCAGCAGCATTTGCTCGTTGAAAAGCTTCTGGCAAACATCCAGTAGGAGCTTTCAGACATGCAAAAGCTCCTACTGGATGTTTGCCAGGAGGTTTTGTTCGTCCGCAGACAGCTTTTGCACGTCCAAAACCTCCTGGCGAACATCCACAGGCGGCTTCTGCTCCTTCATCTGGCGCAGCTGCTCAAGGCAATGCTGCTCGCGCAGAAGAAAGACAACCTGGCAGCAGGTCTAACGCTCCTGCTGATCAGCGGCAATCCGCAGCACATCAACGCCAAAGAACTGCGCTGCTTGGGCAAGCTGGATATCAGCGGTGAGCAAGGTCAAATGGGCCGTGCAGCTTGCCGCCAGATGAAGTCCGTCAAGGGTACGCAGCGGCGTACTGAATTGTGCAATCCATCCAGCAGCCATTGTATAGTGATGCTCCTCAATTTCCAGAATTCGATACAGGTTTTCCTTGAAGAGATGCTGCTCAAACTGGCGGATGATCTTCTTGCCCTCTTCCCGCGCCATGCCCTCCCGAATTTTTCTGGACACAGCCGAGATCAGTTCAAGCCGAGTAAGAAGACTGACCGCTGGTCGCTCCACAGATAAAATGATCTCTTCCGCTGCATCGCTGAGAGGCTCCGGGCAATAATACGCAGCCAAGACGCTTGTGTCTATGTAGAACATTCAATGCCGCTCCTCATCCCGTCCGGCAAGGACAGCGGCACTGAGTCCCTGCTTTGGGGCGGCGATTGTCTGGCGAAATTCCTTCAAACTCGGCAGGCGGCCCGCTTTTTGCGGCGGCACAAGGCAGGCAACCTCCTTGCCGTGTTTCGTCAGCAGGATGTCTTGGCCACGCTCAACCTACCGGAGCAGATGGCCTAATGTTGCTCTGGCCTTTTTCACGTTCACTTCCAGCATGATTTATCCGTTGTTTGTTGAGGATTCATCGCGCTCATCCACAGGCTGCTTCTGCTCCTTCATGTTGCGCAGCTGTTCAAGGCAAGACAGCTCCTCTATCTGAAGCATCAACCATTGATTCCAACCTATGGCATTCCGAGGGCCAGCGAGAAGTCTCGCCCGCGTGGGAATCTCGCTGGGATTTCTCGCTGCGCTCGAAATGACGGACTCAGCCACCTGATCCAAAAGTGTGCTTGCAGGCCGCGCTTCAGCGTTGAGCTGGCTGCAAGGAAAGGGCAACGCGGAAGCCCAAGTCGAGGAAGCGGTAGTCTGGCGCAAACCCATCGCGGTTCGCTGCGCACGCGACATCGGGCGAGTAGCCCCAGCTACCGCCGCGAATCACGCGGCCCGATCCACTGTCAGGGCCTGTCGGATTGTCCTTAGGACTGACAGCGTAATAATCAGCATCGTGCCAGTCCGCGCACCACTCCCTGACATTGCCGTGCATGTCATGCAAGCCCCAAGCATTAGCGTTCTTTTCGCCCACCGGATGGGTTTTGCAGCCAGAGTTCTTCTTGTACCAAGCATAGTCCTCAAGCTGCGCCTCATCATCCCCGAAACACCAAGCTGACTCAGTTCCTGCCCGGCAGGCATATTCCCACTTAGCCTCGGTGGGCAGGCGATACGGCTGCCCGGTTTCTTGGCTCAACCACTGGCAATAGGCAGCTGCATCATGCCAGTTCACATTGATCACTGGCCGCTGGCCTCGGCCCCAACCCTTGTCTTCTGGCTTTTCCCGGCCTGTCGCCTCACAGAATAGATCATACTCGGCAAAGGTCACTGGATAGCGGCCAATGGCAAAGCTGTCCAGCTCCACCTCATGCACCGGTCGTTCAAATTTTGTCCCTTTTCCCTGAATATCTCCCATGCGGAAACGACCACCGGGTAATAGAAGCATCTCTGGCCCTGCATTGCCTCTGACCTGATGTCTTAAAGGGAAAGGTGAGATGTACCGCAAGTCAAGCTGATCAGCGTGGCTCATTATCCCGGCAGCAAGATCAATAAAGCGCACGAGCTGATCCGTGGCCCGCAGCGGTGTTTGTTCAGCGAGCTGCTTATGCACTATGCCCCAAGCCAAGAGGAACTCCTGCACCGTATAATGACTGAAACGGAAGGCCCTATCAGAATTACGGTTGAGCAAAGATCGTCCGCCCAGCTCGAAGTGCTCCAGCCAACGAATGTTCGCGTCCGCACGGATGAGCTGCTTCAGTTCCTCCTCCGAGATGACCCGCGTTTCCTGCCGCTGCATCCGCTCCGCAATCCGCAGACAGGCCAGAAAGAGTTCCTTGCGTTCAGGCACCTGCTTCCCTTGATGCTGTTCCAGCAGCTTGCGCACCTCCCGGTCAAGCCATTCCTCCAGCAGGGCTTCGTACACCGTGTAGGCGTTCCAGTCCTGGCGGCAGTCCTTGGCCAGCAGCTTGTCAATATGCTGGAGGAGCATGGGCCGCATCCGCAAATCCTGCATGTGCTTGAGCAGACAGTTTGCCTTGGCCCGCTCCTTCCTGATCCGCCCTGCTTGGAGCAGCAGACGATGATGCCAGCGCAGAGGCAGCTTGCGCTCAATGAAGTCCTGCACTTGGGCATCCGTGAAAGGGGAAAGATACAGCACCGGGCAGTGATAGCCGGACAGCACTCTGATTTCCGGGCGGCCAAAGCGGTCTGGCTCCATCTCCGGGAAGAACTGGGTGCGGCTGGAGATGAGCACCCGGCGGAAATCCTCGCTGGCTTGCAGCAGCTCCAGCAGGCGGTCGCGGATGCGCTTCCACGCCTTCGGGTCTTCATCCAAGGCATCGAGCAGCAGGACGGTCTCGCCCTTGTTCGGCAGAGCCTGCACCCGCTCCAAGGTGTCATTGCCCAGCTTGAACAGGGCGCAGCTATGCCCTTTGGGCCAGAAGCTGGTCAGGTGCATGAGCTTGATCATGAGCAGCAGCGAGGTCTTGCCCATCCCGGCATCAGAGAGGATGAACATCTGGTGGCGGCCATCCTTTTCCAAGGGCAGACCGCCCTGAAAGAACTCGTTGATCCGCTCAAAGGCAGGCTGCCGGGCCGCAGAGAGCAGATCGTCTTGCTGCACATCCGCCGGGTTGCGGTCTTGCAGGAACGGCTCGATGTAGAGGCCGCGCAGGGTTTCAGGATCAACGAACTCGTCCCGCAGACGGCCAAGCTCCTGCTTCCGCTCGCCGGTGAGCTGGGCAAGCTGCTTCCACAGCGGCTTGAGCCAGGCCGCTTTGACAAAGCTCAGAACTTCTAAGGCCATGCTTCCCTCCTTCTTCAGATGATTGCATGGCCTGAAACAACAAGTTCCGTCATGGCTGATGTGCTCCTGCTGGAAGTAGTCTCCTCAGGCCGTCTTCCGCCGCTTTTCGTCACGGGTCACAGCAGGCTGCTCGCCTTT
>NZ_JBLWEP010000157.1:0-5010 GCF_048287355.1 Candidatus Electronema sp. TJ | reverse complement strand
GAGCCGATACGCTGTCCGCGCAACAGGAGGAACTATAAAATGACCAACGATGAGATGCCCGATGAATTCGAAGAGAACGGAGATGGACACGAGGATGTGACGAGCCTCAACCTCAGCGACCACGGGCTGACTATGCTGCCGCCGGAGATATTTCAGCTCACCAACCTGACCCATCTGGATCTAAGTTTCAACCAGCTTTCTTGGCTGCCTCCGGAAATTGGCCTACTGAACAATCTGACCCACTTGGACCTCAGCGACAACGAGCTGACTTCGCTGCCACCGGAAATCTGCCAGCTCACCAATCTAGGCGAGCTGGACATCAGCTTCAATCGGCTCACCGAGCTGCCGCCGGAGCTGCTGCTGCTGCCCAATCTGTCCAGCTTGGTGCTGAGCTGGAACAAGCTGACCTCGCTGCCGCCGGAAATCTCCAAGTTGACCCGGCAGCCGCATCTCCGCCTCAGCTTCAACCAGCTCACCGAGCTGCCGCCGGAGCTGGCTCAGCTGACCCATCTCACCGAGCTGGATCTGAGCGGCAACAACCTTACCGAGCTGCCGCTGGAGGTCTGCAAGCTGATCAATCTGACCACGCTCATCCTCAGCCGCAACCAGCTAACTTCGCTGCCGCCGGAAATCGGCAGGCTGACCAAGCTAACCAAGCTGAATCTCCGTCTCAACCAGCTGGCCTCGCTGCCACCGGAGTTCTGCCGTCTGACTAAGCTGAACACCTTGCTGCTGGAAGACAACCCGCTGACCTCGCCGCCGCTGCTGCTGGCCAGCCAAGGCATCGAGGCGATTCAAAGCTATTTTGCGTCGCGGCAGGATGATAAATCGATAGATGCCGCTCTGCCGTGACAGCGCGGCAAGGAGGAACGCGCCATGATGACCAATGAAGAACTGGTCAAGGTGACAGCGGCAGACAGCAAAGCGGCCAGTCTGACCGAGCTGACGCTGCCCCCTTCTTTTGTTCACCGCCGCAGACCGCAGGGCAGGGCATTGAAAATTTGGTCGAGGCAGTGGGCTGATCCTTTTATGCCCTTGTGCGGACAACGCAGGATAGGGTATTTTTTATTCAAGCGCGGCTGCGCTACAGAACTTCAAACAGGGAGGAAAAAAGTATGAAAGACGTGCTGAAGAATGTGATGTACGCCGGCATCGGCGCGGCGTTCCTGACTCGTGACAAACTTGAGGAGCTGGGCAAGACGCTGACAGACAAGGGCTGCCTGTCGGTGGACGAGGGTAAGGCCTTTGTCGACGATCTGCTGAAGAAATCCGAGGCCGCCAAAGGCAATTTGGAGCAGTGGATCGGGCGCAAGGTGGAGGAGCGGCTCAAGACCTGCCGCTGCGTCAACGCCGATGAGATCGACGAGCTGCGCCGCCGGGTCAGCGAGCTGGAGGCGGCCTTGGGCAGGACACAGGACTGCCGACAGGAAAGCTGCGGCACGGCTGCTGAGGCTAAAGGCTGAGACTGAATAAGGCTGATGTTCAGCATCAGGCAGTTCGGCGCGTTCAACCGGACCTTCCGGCATCTGAACCGCTACCAGCAGATCCTGCGGGTGCTGTTCAAATACGGCTTCAGCGACTTGATTGAACGGCTGCATCTGGACCAGTACATAGAGACCGGCTTGCAGATGCTCAGCCGCAGCAGACCGTCACGCAGGCAGGACCCGGAGGAGCAGATCATCTCCCGGCATTCCAAGCCTGAACGCCTGCGCATGGCCTTGGAGGAGCTGGGGCCGACCTTCATCAAGCTCGGCCAGCTGCTTTCGGTCCGCCCTGACCTTGTCGCCCCTGACTACCTGCTGGAGCTGGCCAAGCTCCAAGACAATGTGCCGCCTTTCTCTTATGAGGAGGTGCGGCACATCTTTCTAGAGGATCTGGGCAAGATGCCGGAAGAGATATTCACCGGCTTCAGCCCAGAGCCGGTGGCCGCCGCCTCGATCAGCCAAGTGCATCACGCCCTGCTGACCGTGCGCAACGCGGCGGGCGGCGAGCTGACGCGCAAGGTGGTGGTCAAGGTGCAGCGGCCCGGCTTGGAGAAAAGCATCTCCATCGACTTGGAGATACTGGCCCGCATCGCCCAGCTGATGGAAGATCATCTGGAGGAGGTGCAGGGGCACCGACCGACAGCCATAGTCAGCGAGTTCGCCCGCAGCCTGTCGCGGGAGATTGACTTCACCATCGAGCTGACCAATATTCAGCACTTTGCCCGCCAGTTCGCGGGCAGCCGGGAAATCTACGTCCCTGAAGCCTTCCCCGCGCTTTCCACCGAGCGCATTTTGGTCATGGAGCGGATTGAGGGGATTAAGGCTTCAGGCATTGAGGCACTGCGGGCCGCAGGCCATGATCTGACCCTGCTGGCCGAGCGAGGGGCCAAGCTGGTGATGGAGCAGATCTTCACCCACGGCTTCTTTCATGCCGACCCCCATCCTGGCAACATCTTCTTCCTGCCCGGCAACGTGGTCTGCTTCATCGACTTCGGCCAGATGGGCAGGCTGCTCGTCAAAGACAGGGAAGGCTTCATTGAGCTGGTGGCCAGCATCGTCTCCGGCGACGAAAGCAAAGTCACCGCCGGCATCCTCAAAATGACGGTGCAGCAGGGCGAGTTTGACCGCGACGCGCTGTCCTTGGACATCAGCGACTTCATGAGCCGCTACTTGCATCTCTCCATCGGCGAGCTGGAGATCGGCAAAATCCACTGGGAGCTGCTGCGGCTCTTCAGCCGCCACCGCCTCTTCCTCAAGCCCAGCCTCTATCTGATGCTCAAGGCACTCGGCACAGCCGAGGGAGTCGGTCTGGCCCTTGATCCACAGATCGAGATGCTCTCCTTGGCCAAGCCCTTCATGCGGGACATCAAGATGCGGCAGGTCAGCCCCAGGCGGCTGGCGCATGAGGCGGCGGAGACCGCAAGCCAGTACATGAGCCTGCTCCGCGACCTGCCCGCAGAGACCCGCAGCATCCTGGCCATGCTCCGCCAAGGCAAGGTGCGGCTGGAGCTGGAACATCACGGCCTGCGGCCTTTAGAGCAATCCCTGTATCGAGCCTCAAACCGAATCGCCTTCGCCATCGTCCTTGCCGCCCTCATCATCGGCTCGTCCTTGGTTGCGCATTACGGCAGCCGCACCGGCAGCAGCGAGCTGCCCACGATCGGCATGATCGGCTTCATCATCGCCGGGATCATGGGCCTCTGGCTCTTGGTCTCCATCCTCAGGCAGGGCAAGCTCTAAGCCGCGCCTGCCCGCTCTCAGCTCAGCTCCGCCAGCACCTGCGTCAGTTCCTCCACCACCCGGTCTATCTCCTCCCTGCTGACTGTCAATGGCGGGATGAAGCGCAAGGCCTGCATCCCTGCAAAGTTGATCAGGATGCCGCGCTCGAACATTCTTCGGACTATCTCCGGGCCGTGCGTGATCCCTTTTTCAGTCAGCACCAAACCAAGCAGCATTCCCCGTCCGCGCACGTCGGCGCAGAGCTGCGGGAATGTCTCCACAAAGCCTTGCAGCCGGTGCATGAAATAGCTGCTGCGCTTCAGCATGTCCGCAAAGAAACCTTCGGCGAGCATGGTCTTCAGCGTGGCCACGCCTGCCGCTGCCGCAACCGGGTTGCCGCCGAAGGTCGAGGCGTGCGTGCCTGGCGTGAAGGCGGCGGCAATCTTGGCGCGGGTGAGCATCGCGCCGATGGGCAGGCCGTTGGCTAAGGCCTTGGCCAAGGTCATGATGTCCGGTGTCACGCCGCACTGCTCGTAGGCGAAGAGCGTGCCGGTGCGGCCTATGCCGGTCTGCACCTCGTCAAAGATCAGCAGCAGGCCGTGACGGTCGCAGATGGCCCGGACAGCTTGCAGGTATTCTGCGGGCAGCGGGCGCACGCCGCTCTCGCCCTGAATCGGCTCGCAGAGCACGGCGCAGGTCTTGTCGTTGATCAGTCGCTCAATGGCTTCCGGCGTACCGAAATCGGCATGGATGAAGCCGCTCGGCAGCGGCTCGAAGCCCTTGTGAAACTTGGGCTGGCCAGTAGCTGCGACGGTGGCCAAGGTGCGGCCATGAAATGAGCCGCTGAGGGAAATCACCTCATGGCGGCCTGCACTGCTGCTGTAAATGCGGGCCAGCTTGATCGCCGCCTCGTTGGCCTCTGCGCCGGAGTTGCAGAAGAAGACCCGTTCGGCAAAGCTGTGCTCGGTCAGCAGCTCGGCCAGCTCAGTCTGCGGCTCGGTATAGAAGAGGTTGGAAACATGCAGCAGCTTGTTCGCCTGGGCGCAGATGGCCTCGGTCACAGCCGGATGGCAGTGTCCCAGCGAACAGACCGCAATGCCGGAGAGAAAATCCAAATACTCCTTACCGTCCGCATCCCAGAGGCGGCAGCCTTGGCCCCGGACAACCGCTGCCGGGAAACGGGTATAGGTTCCTGCGAACACGGCTTCGCCTCGCGTTATCCAGTTTGAATTGGTCATGGTGTGCATCTCTGTGATGGTGAATGCGGCAGCGGATTCCGCCTGAGAACGCGGCGCTGGTCAGTCGGCCCGCATTTCCAGCCCGTCCATCTCCTTGCAGCGGAACGGACTGAGAACACTGGACAGCAGCCCATCCTAAAAAGCTGGCCCAATCCTGTCAAGCATTCTTTTGCGGCCCGCATATTTCCAGTCATGCGGCGCGGATAGCATGAACCTATAGTATTTCAGTCTTTAGACGGTTTGAAAAATTATATATACGCCGTGTCGGGAAGTGCCGCAGCTCATTTGAAGTTTTAAACAGCCCCTTTCAAGCAAGGAATGCTTCGTTTGAAGTTTGCAACGCCGTATTCTTTGCTGCAAATGCCTCTCGGCTCTGGGCCGCGACCTGTTTCAAGTTTGGAATGGCTCATTTCAAGCAAGGAATGCTTCGTTTGAAGTTTGCAACGCCGTATTCTTTGCTGCAAATGCCTCGCAGCTCCGGGCCGTGACCCGTTGCAAGTTTGAAATGGCTCGTTTGAAGTTTGCAACGCCTCATTCTTTGCTGCAAATGCCTCGCGGCTCCGGGCCGC
>NZ_JBLWEP010000156.1:0-5056 GCF_048287355.1 Candidatus Electronema sp. TJ | reverse complement strand
ATAAGAAAAATCTGGCGCAGAATTTTCCCGCAAGGCATTTGCATCTTGCAATAGAACGAATTTTGTTTCATCGTTGCTTTGAACGCAGCTTCATGGTGGAGCTGCGCGCCGCGCCGCTGCCCAGCGCAGCACGGGACAAATCAAACCAAGAGGAAGTGCCATGAAATTCCCGCATCGTGATGCAGACCTCATCGCCTTAGTCCAGAAAATCATTGTCGGGATGACCGGAAACCCGGACTATCCCTCGCCGCCGCTTTCACCGGCTGAGCTGCGCACTATGTTGGATGCGTTCATTGCCGCAAGCGATGCGCAGGCATTGGCCCAGTCTGCGTCGCAGCAGGCTACAGAAAGCAAGCAGAACACGCGCAACATCGTGGTTGGCGGCGCAAAAGCCATGCTGGATTATGCCGTAAACGCAGTGCATGGCAACGATGCCAAGCTGACAGCACTGGGCTGGGGCAGACGTGCGCCTCGGACACCGCATGTGGTGCAGCTGCCTGGCCAGCCGCGCAATCTGCGGGTGACAGAGCAGAGCGAGGGGTCTCTGACCATCGCTTGGGAAGAAGCACGCGACGGCGATGAGGCCGCCTGTTACAAGGCTGAATACCGCACGCTGGGCGGCGAGACTGGAAGCAGCTGGCGGATTGTCGGCACTGCGGTTGCAACAGAGCTGACGCTCAAAGACCAGGAGCGCGGCAAGGTGCTGGAATATCGCATCATCGCCATCAACAAGGCTGGCGACAGCCTGCCGAGCAATACGGTGACGGTGGTGTTGTAAGCGACACGGGCGGGCCGCGCGTCCGCCTGTGAAAAATCATTTTTATTGCATAGGATTCAGCGAAGTCAGAAGCTGAGCTGGTAAAATGAGAATGCACACTTTTCGCCGCGCAAGGAGCCAATAATGAAGAAACCCCAGCTCATGGGCATTCTCAATGTCACGCCGGATTCCTTTTCCGACGGCGGCAGCTTTTTTACTGCGCAGAGCCTTCTCCGGCAGGCTGAGCGGCTGCTGGCTGAGGGCGCGGACATCATCGATATCGGCGGCGAATCCACCCGGCCTTTTGCCCAGCCGGTTGCAGAAGAAGAGGAGCTGCGTCGGATTGTTCCGGCAATTGAGGCCGTGCGCTCGCTTTCGGCGGCTGTTCCGATCTCCATCGACACCACCAAGGCCGCTGTTGCCCGCGCCGCGCTGGCCGCCGGAGCGACGATGCTCAACGACATTTCCGCCCTCCGCCACGATCCGGCGATGCTTGACGCAGCCCGCAGCTTTGACGGCCCAGTGATCATCATGCACATGCAGGGCACGCCCGGCAACATGCAGCGTGATCCGCAGTACAATGATGTGGTGCGGGAAATTTGCGCTTTTTTTCAGGAGCGGACAGCGTGGATGGAGGCGCAGGGCATACGCCGGGAGCGGATCATCCTGGATCCGGGCATCGGTTTCGGCAAGACGCTGGAGCACAATCTGGCGATCCTGCGCAAGATCAGCGCGTTCAAACAGCTCGGCTTTCCGGTGCTGATCGGCCATTCGCGCAAGTCTTTTCTCGGCAAGCTGCTCGGTCTGCCGACTGAGGAGAGAGACTGGGCAACGGCCTTAGTTTCCGCGCTTTGCGCCAAGCAGGGAGCGGACATGCTCCGGGTGCATGACGTGGCGAAAACTGCGGCTGCTCTGCGGCTGGCCAAGGAGCTGGAGCCGCAGGCGGCATAAAAAAAAGCCCGTCTGCGTAAAGGCATGACGGGCGGGCCACAGGACAGAAGCCGAAAGGTCACGGCTCAAGCACGTCCGCAACTTTATGTTCAGGATTCAGTTCGCACGGACCCTTGCGCGGCACGGTATAGACTTCAGCCACATACTTTCCCTTTTCTTGTTCCGGCAGGATGCGGACTTGCGTGCTGGCATCCATCCATCCCTCGCCGTCCCATTGGCTGGCGGCCTTCATGCCAGCTTCCAAGGCCTCAGCCGGAGTATTTCCGTAGACTCTGACGCATTTTCCAGCGAACACTGGAGTCCCAGCAAGAAGCATAAAACTGACTGCGCAAGCGGCGGCAAGCAATTTCTTCATGATCGTATTCTCCCTTAATAATTGAACATGCGCCCCAGCATGTTCTTTGAAGGGTCAGCCCTTCTTTTTTGTTATTGATAATCATTCCTAATTTAAGGATACAAAAAAAGAAGGGCCTTGTCAAATTGCTGCGGATTCCGCTTTACTTGCTGAAACGAATGCAGTTTAATAATGCCGTGTAAAGTACAAAAAATAGTACTTGTATTTGAATCAGAGAGATATCTGTAAGAACAGACTTTTTCTGTTTCTTATGCGAACACCCAAAGTTGCTGTTTAGCCACCACCTGAAATTTATCAGCAGAGCAGCAGCCTGTCCTGTTCCAGCAGCTGGCGGAGGACGGCACAGAACTCCTCCCAGCTCAAGTGCTGGTTCATGCCGGGGCAAGATTCGCGGATGGTGCGGAAGTTGTTTTCATCCGTGAGAATGCTCGGATGCAAGGGCCACTGGCCGCAGCGCCACGGGCGGCCTTCATGCACCGTGCAGCCTTGCTCTGGGCTGTAGAAAATGCAGTGATGGTCAACGATCTGCATCTGCACCACGCCTTTGGTCACGCGCCAGTATTTCTCCTCGACCTCTTGCCGGGACAGACCGAGCTTGGCAATCATCCGCGCCTGATCGTCCGCATCCAAAGAAACTGTGGTTTCACCCTGACAGCAGCCGCCGCAGCGGGCGCAGGTAAAAATATCAGCCAAACTGACTGCTGCGCTCATCGTTTCATCAGCTCCAGCATGGCTTGAATCAGCTTGTCCGCACCTTCAGCGATCTGGTCAATGCGTGAATCAAGCATGTAGCAGGGTGTGGTCACAATCTTGTTGGCCCGATCAATGACGATTTCGCCGTGCAAGGTCGGGGCGTGAATGCCGCCCATCTTGGCGATGTTCGCGGCGGCGGAAGCGTCTTGCCCGGCAGTGACGGTCACGCCGCCCAGGACTTTTGCCAAAATGACCGGGGCGATGCAAAGTGCGCCAATCGGCTTGCCCGCCGCGTGCATGGCTTTAACCGCCCGTGCCACGTCAGGATTAACCGCGCAGTCAGGGCCGTCAAAGGCGTAGGTGCAAAGATTTTTCGCCGCGCCGACTCCGCCGGGAATGACCAAGCCGTCAAAATCAGCGGCGTTGAACTGCGCCAAATCCTTGATCTTGCCGCGAGCGATGCGGGCGGATTCAATCAGCACGTTGCGCTGCTCCGGCATTTCCTCGCCGGTGAGATGGTTGAGGACATGATGCTGCGTCACATTCGGGGCAAAACAGCGGTGCTCGGCTCCGTTCTTGTGAACGGCCCAAAGGGTCAGCGCGGCCTCGTGTATTTCCGAGCCGTCGCGGTGGCCGCAGCCGCAGAGGATGACGGCGAAGGTTTTAGGGGGCATGTGTTCTCCTAGTTTTTGCTGTAAACGAAGAAAAGCAGTTACGGCTGGCGCAAGAGGTCTTTTAACCAAGACTGTTTGGCCGACCTGATCCACCAGATTGTTTCCCTCCGGTCGCAAAGAACGCGGCGTTCAGCGTGTCTCTTGCGCTTTTCCGCACTGTTTCAAGGGATTGAAGTGACGCATCCTGCGCTGGCAACGCCCTGTTTCACGTTTGAATCACTCAAATTCCAATTGGAATCAGGGCAATTCACATTGGAATCATGCCGTTTCCAGTTGGAATCGCCTCAATGTCGGCAGGAATCGTGTCAAAGTCAATTGGCATTGGGGCGATTCCGATTGGAACCAGGCCGATTCACATTGGAATCAGGCTGATTCCAACTGAAAATGGGGCAATTCCAGTGTGAATCGTGTCAAAGTCAATTGGAATCAAGGCAATTCCAATTGACTTTGACACGATGGAAGCGTGAAACGGGGCAGGGGCAACCGTGAAAGCACCTGTGTGATGCAGGGGTGAAAAAGTTTTCCCCTCTGCCCAAGTTGCGGCTGACGCAAGAGGTCCAGTGGAAATTCCCCGCCTCACGGCTCATTGGCAAAACCGAAATTCCCTTCCGCGCTGAGGAGATGGGCGAAGCGGTCTTGGTTCTCCCGGATCTGCCGGATGACATCCAAGGCGATTTCCAAGGCCCGGCGGCCCTCGCGGCCTGAAACAGTGGGCTGCCGCCGCAGCCGGACGTTGTCGACAAACTCGCGCAGCTCCAGCTCCAGCACGTCCTGCTCTTGAAAGGCGTGCTTGGAAATCTCCGGCAGGGGGAAACTGCCGCCTTCCTGCTTGAGCCGTACATCCATCACCTCTTTTTTGCTGAAATCCACGGCCAAATAACGGCCCGGCTGAAAAATCCGCATCTTGCGCACATTGTCCAAAGAAATCCGGCTCACCGTGATGTTGGCGGTGCAGCCGTTCTCAAAGACTATGCGGGCGTTGGCGATGTCCGTGAGCTGGGTGACCACCGGTGCGCCGACGGTGTGAATGCTCTGGATCGGCGAATTGACCATCGACAAGATAATGTCAATGTCGTGGATCATCAGGTCGAGAATCACATCCACGTCCGTGCCCCGGTTCTTGAAGACCGAAAGCCGGTGCGCCTCGATGAAAAGCGGATTGTTCAGCAGCGGCTGCACGGCCAGCACCGCCGGATTGAAGCGTTCCAGATGGCCAACCTGCAAGATGAGCTGTTTCTCTTCGGCCAGGCGAATGAGCGCGTCCGCCTCGGCCAAGGTGACGGTCATCGGCTTTTCCAGCAGGATGTCAACGCCCCGCGCCAGGCAGTCCAGAGCCACCCGGTGATGATGCACGGTCGGCACGACGATGGAAACCGCATCCGTCTGCTCCAGCAGCTCCCTGTAATCCATGAATGGCACAGTGCCGCATTCCTTGGCCACAGCCTCAGCCCGTGCTGGATCGACATCCGCCACTCCGGCCAGCTCCACGCCCTCCATCGCCGCGTATTTCTGCGCATGGAAGCGGCCCAGATAGCCAACTCCAATCACTCCGACCCGTATACTGCTTTTGTCCTGTTTCATGCTTCAAATGCCGAGATAGGCTGTTTGCACCGCTTTGTTGCTGAG
>NZ_JBLWEP010000155.1:0-5182 GCF_048287355.1 Candidatus Electronema sp. TJ | reverse complement strand
TCCCCTCCATTCAGCTTGGAATCAGCCGCTGTTTTGGGTATGATGAGAACCGCTTCAGTCTCCCCAAAATCCACACCTGAAGAACGACCATGACCAAGATCATCGCTCTCGCAGGCAAAGGCGGAACCGGCAAGACCACCACAGCCGCCCTGCTGCTCAAATATCTCACCTCCCGCAAGATGACTCCGGCTCTGGCTGTGGATGCAGATGCCAACGCCAACCTGAACGAGCTGCTCAACTTGGATGTCCGCACCACGCTGGGCAGAATCCGTAAAGAGCTGAAGGGCGACATTCCGCCAGGCATGAGCCGCGACCAGTACATGGAGATGAAGCTCCATCAGTCGCTGATTGAGGAGGAAGGCTTTGACCTGATGGTCATGGGCCAGCCGGACGGCCCTGGCTGCTACTGCGCGGCCAATCAGTATTTGGCCATGAGCATGGACCGGCTGGCGGACAACTACAAATACATCATCGTGGACAACGAGGCGGGCATGGAGCATCTCAGCCGCCTCAATCTGCGCCGGATTGATTATCTGCTCATCGTCTCTGATCCTTCGGCGCGGGGCATCCTTACCGCCCGCCGCATCGCCGACCTCACCGGCCCGCTGCAATTGGACATTCAGCAGCAGTATCTGCTCGTCAACCGCGTTCCAGACCCTGTTCCAGCAGCCTTGCAGGAGAAAATAGAGGCGGCAGTGGCCGAAAGCGGCCTGCTGCTCGCAGGCCTCATCCCGGCCAGCGACGAGCTGGTGCGGCAGGAACTCAGCGGCGCGTCCTATTTGGATCTGCCGGAAGATTCCGGCGCGGTGCAGCAGGCGTTCCTGATTTTCGACCTCATTTTCGGCAACTGAGTCATGAGCGGCGAAGAAAAGCGGCTGACCATGATTGATCTGGCGCGGGTCAGCAAAACCTTTCCGCCGGACGTGCACGCGCTGGCTGATGTCTCGCTGCGCATCCGCCGGGGCGAGATGATCTTCCTCACCGGCCAGAGCGGAGCAGGAAAAACCACTCTGCTGCGGATGCTTTGCGGCATTGACAGGCCGGATAAGGGCTACATCGAAATCGCCGGCCATGACCTCGGCCGCATTTCAGACAGCGAGCTGCAGAATCTGCGCCGCCGCATCGGCGTGGCGTATCAGGATTTCAAGCTCCTGCCGGACAAGACTGTGGCCCAAAATGTCGCCTATTCCATGGAGGTGTCCTACCGGAGCAGGCAGTTCATCAGCAGCCGGACCATGCAGCTGCTGAATGAGCTAGGGCTTGCCGACAAGCTCGACGCGCTGGCAGGCAAACTCTCGCGCGGCGAGCAGCAGCGGGTTTCTATCGCCAGAGCGGTGGCCAATGAACCGGAACTGATTCTCGCTGACGAGCCGACCGGCAACCTCGACACCGAAACCGCTGGGTTGGTGATGCAGCTTTTCCGCCGCTGCAACGAGGAGGGCGTGACCCTGCTCATCGCCACCCACGATCAAGCCATTTACGATTATCCCGGCAGCAAGATCGTCCGCATTGAAAACGGACGGCTGGCGATTCAGAAGCCGCCGGTCATGAGCAAACACGGGGAGGGCAGGGCATGAATTTTCTGGTCGCGGTCTTCAGTCAGACCTGGCGCAGCCTTGTCAAGAGCTGGCGCAGCCAAGTGCTGTCGCTGCTGACCATCACCCTTTCGATCCTCATCTTCACATTCTTCTATTTGGTTTACAACAACGCCCTTCAGTTCGGCAGCCGCTTGGACAACGATCTCCGTCTGATTGTCTATCTTGAGGACGAGCCGGATCAAACCTTGCAGCAGGAATACCGGCACAAGATCGAAAAATTCGACAAAGTGGATCGGATTGAATTTGTCTCCAAACTGGAGGCCTACGACCGCTTCAAGGGCCAGCTTGATGACAGCCAGGACGTGCTGAAGGATATTCCCAAAGATTTTCTGCCGCCCTCGATTGAGATTTATCCCCGCCGGAACTTGGAAAGTCTGGGCAAGGTCAAGGAATTCTCCGCGTATCTGGAAGAACTGCCCGGCGTGCTGAAAGTGCAGTACGGCAGAGAATGGGTGGAGCGTTTCAACTCCTTTGTGCAGCTTCTGCAAGTGGTGGTCTTTTTGTCCGGCGGCCTGCTGATCATGACCACCACCTTCATGATCGGCCATTCCATCCGCCTGACCGTTTTTTCCCGCAAGAACGAGCTGGAGCTGCTCCGTCTTGTCGGCGCGTCGAACAGCTACATCCGGGTGCCGTTCTTCCTTGAAGGCGCGTTGCTCGGATTGTTTGGCTCCATCGCCGGTCTGAGTGCCTTGTATCTGCTCTTCCGCTGGATACGGGCCGTCTTTGCTGAAACAGCGGCGCAGGGCATGTTCTCCTTCAGTTTTTTCGACGCGCCCACAGCCGGGATGATCATCATTCTGGCTGTCCTGCTCTGTGCGGGCGGCAGCTTTGTCTCCATCCGCAAGATACTCAGCGTATGATGCGCACAGGAAAAACGCTGGCCGCCGTCCTCCTCCTCGCCGTCCTTGCCGCGTCGCCGCCTGTCGTGGCGCAGGACGCAGGCCAAGTGCGGATCAAGATCGGCAAGCTGCGCGAGGAAATGGCCATCGAGGAGGAGAAGCTCCAGAAAAGCACCGAGGAGGAGCAGGCGGTTTTAGACGAGCTGGACAAGCTCGGCAGCCGCATGGATGAGCAGCAGGGCAAGATCAACCTGCTTCAGAAGCAGCTTGAGGAGCAGCGGCAGAATCTGGCCAAAACCCAGGAGACGCTCAAGCAGACGACGCAGGCGCGGGACAAGGCTCTGCGGCACATGCTCGACCGGCTGCGGGCTTTTTACACGATGGGCAGGCTGGGCGCGCTGAACGTCACCTTCTCCAGCAGGACTCTGCCGGAGCTGATGCTGATGCAGGACTCCTTCCGCAGCATGGCTGGCTATGACCGCACGGTGATTGAGCACTATCAGGCCAGCCTGAACGCCCTGAAGCAGGCGCAGACCGCGCACGAGCTGGAGGAGTCGCTGCTGGAGGAGCTGGTGCGGCAGGCTGAGGAGCAGCGGCAGGCCTTGAACGGGCTGCGTGCCGAGCGCGAGGAAGTGCTGACCAAGATCAAAGCCGAGCGGGGTCTGATCCAGCTGGCGATGCAGGAAATGCGTCAAGCTGAGGCCAAGCTCATCCGCTCGCTCTCCCAGCCGCAGCCGGACGTGGATCCGTATGACGGGCCGGGCCTGCTGCCGGACAAAGGCAAACTGCCCTTCCCGGCAAAGGGCAAGCTGACGCAGCGTTTCGGCGAGACTCTTAAGGACGGTTTCCGCAAAGGCGAGAAAGTCAGCGGCATTCATATTGCCGTGGAGCTGGACACCGAAGTGCGGGCCGTGCAGAAAGGCCGCGTGATCGCCGCAGGCTACCGCAACGGCTACGGCAACGCGGTGATTATTGACCACGGCCAGAACTGGCTGACCCTCACCTCGCGCCTTGACGCGGTCTTTGTCCGCGAGGGCGAGGACGTGGCCCAGAATCAGAAAATCGGCAGCAGCGGCGACCTCGCCACCCTCTACGCGCCAGGGCTGTATTTTGAAATCCGGCAGAACGGCGCGGCGCAGGATCCCCTCCAATGGCTGAAGGCGGACTGAGTTGCGCGGACCGCGTTTTTTTTTGTTCTTCCAGCCGTCCCTTTTGCAGTATAAGAGAGGAAGAACTCTGCCTACTATCACCTATCCTGGAACGCCATGAGACATCCGCTGCTGTGCTGCTGCTTTGCCGCCATTTTTTCCCTTCTTGCCGCCGCCGCTCCGCTCACGGCGCAGGAGCAGAGCAAGCCGCCCGAAGCGGAGCTGTACAAGAATTTGGAGCTGTTCGCAAATATTCTTGACCTCCTGCGCCAGCATTACGTTGACGAAACCAGCACCGACAGCCTGCTGCTTGGCGCGGTCAACGGGATGCTTGGTTCCCTGGATCCCCACTCGTCCTATCTTTCGCCCAAGGAACTCAAAGAACTGCAAGAAGATGCCAGCGGCAGCTTCAGCGGCGTGGGCCTTGAGGTGACGATGCGCGGCGGGATGCTGACTGTGGTCGCGCCCATCGCCGGAACTCCGGCTGACCTGCAAGGGATCAAGCCGGGCGATCAGATCGTCAAAATCAACGGCGAATCCATTGAAGACATGGGCCTCAGGGAGGCGACCGGCCTGATGCGCGGCAAGGCAGGCGAGAAAGTGACGCTGACGGTCAGCCGCGACGGGCAGAACATGGATTTCAGGCTGCTGCGCACCCTCATTCCCCAGCATTCTGTCCGCGCCGCCGAACTTGCGCCGGGTTTTCACCATCTGCGGATCAGCAACTTTCAAGACAACACTGCCGCCGACTTCAAAAAAACGTTGAGTGACGCAGCGAAAAAACAGCCGGTCAAAGGGCTGATTCTTGACTTGCGCAACAATCCGGGCGGCCTGCTGGATCAGGCGGTCAAGGTCGCGGACATGTTCATCAGCCACGGCCTGATCGTCTCCACCAAAGGCCGGGACAGCGCACACGACATGCTCTTTGAAGCCCATCCGGCCACAGAAAAATACGCGTTCCCAACAGTGATTCTGGTCAACGAAGGCACAGCCAGTGCCTCCGAGATTGTCGCGGGCGCACTGCAAGATCATAAACGCGCCCTCATTCTTGGCACCAAGACCTTCGGCAAAGGCTCGGTGCAGACGGTGGTGCCGCTGCCGGACGGCTCCGGCCTGCGCCTGACCACCGCCCGCTATTACACGCCCAGCGGCGTTTCCATTCAGGAGACAGGGATACTCCCTGACCTTGTCATTCCTTTTGAGGAGCCGGACGAGGCGAGCAACGCGCCCGGCGGAATGCTGCCTGTGCGGGAGAAAGATCTGAACCGTCATCTGGCCAACCAGACCGGCCCGGCTAAGGAGAAAAAGGCCAAGCGCAGCAAGGCCCTGCAAGAGCTTGAGCGGCTGCTAGCCGAGGACAATCAGCTCAGAGCCGCCCTGTTCATTGTGCAGCAGCTGCCGCTGCCAGCGTCGGCGCAGCCCTGAGCTTCCGCTCATCGCCGTCCATCAAGACCGGATGTCGCTCTTCTTCAGCCCGGCATCACGCCTATAATCCGCAAACAACTAAAGGGCGGAGCCTTTCGGCCCCGCCCTGTCATGCCTTTTCCCGAAGAAGGAGCTTATTGCTTCTTAGGGCAGGTAGCTCTGCCATGAC
>NZ_JBLWEP010000154.1:0-5187 GCF_048287355.1 Candidatus Electronema sp. TJ | reverse complement strand
CCAACCTCCACCACATCACCCCGCGCCATGCCCGCTGACAACAGCTCCGCTTCCCCAGCCGTTCTGAAGATGACTCCCATGCTCCGGCAGTATCTGGAGATCAAGGAGCAGCACCCCGGAGCCATCCTGTTCTACCGGATGGGCGACTTCTATGAGATGTTCTTTGAGGATGCTGAGATCACCTCAAAAACCTTGGGACTCACCCTGACCTCGCGCAGCCGCGAGGACGAGAACCAGGTGCCCATGTGCGGGGTGCCGCACCATGCGGTTTCCAGCTATCTGGCCAAGATGGTGCAGGCGGGCTTCCGGGTTGCGGTCTGCGAGCAGGTGGAGGATCCGAAACAGGCCAAGGGCATAGTCCGGCGGGAAGTGGTGCGGGTGGTCACGCCGGGCGTGACCACGGACGAGCAGCTCTTGGACGAGAAGAGCAACACCTTTGTCTGCGCCTTGGCCGCCTCGCACAGAGGCCAGAAGCTGCTGGCTGTGGGCCTGAGCTTTCTTGATGTCTCCACCGGCAATTTCCTCATCAGCGAGCTGCCCATTGAAGACGGCAGCCACGGGAGCATTGTTGACGAGATCACCCGGCTGCGGCCTGCCGAGCTGCTGCTGGCCGAGGACGAGGCCGAGCCGCTGGCCGCGCTCACCGAAAGCCTGCAAGCCCTGCTGCCGGGACTGTGCCTGACCCTGCGTCAGGACAGCAGCTTTGAAGGGCACACAGCCCGCAGCACCCTGCTCGAGCATTTCCGTGTCAGCAGCCTGGCTGGCTTTGGCTGCGAGGGGCTGGACACCGGCATCCGGGCTGCTGGCGGCCTGCTGGCGTATATCCAGGAAACCCAGAAGACAGGCCTCTCCTTCATCCGTCAGCTCCGCCTGCTCAGCCGCTCAGGCTTCCTTATTATAGATGAGTCCTCGCGCCGCAACTTGGAGCTGACAGAGACCGCGCTTGGCGGCAGGCGGCAAGGCTCGCTGCTCTCGGTGCTTGATCTCACCAGCACGCCTATGGGCGCGCGTCTGCTCCGGCAGCGGCTGCTCTTCCCGCTCCAGGACAAGGCGCGGATTGAGCGGCGGCTGGAGGCCGTGGCCGCCCTGCTTGCCGACAACGTCCGGCGGCGGGACATGCAGGAGCTGCTCAAGGGCATTTATGACATGGAACGGCTGTGCAGCCGCTTGGTTCTTGGGCAGGGCAACGCCCGCGACATGGCTGCGCTCAAGCTCTCCCTGGCCTGCCTGCCGGAGCTGAAGAAGCTGCTGATCAACATGCCTGCCAGCCTGCTGCACGAGATCGGCGCGGCCATGGATCCGCTCTTCGACCTGCATGATCTGATCCACCGCGCAGTCCGGGACGACGCGCCGGCGACGCTGCGCGAGGGCGGCCTGATCCGCGAGGGCTTTCATGCTGAACTTGACGAGCTGATCCGCCTGCTCCGTGACGGCAGGCAGTTAGTCGCCGAGCTGGAGGCCAAGGAGCGGCAGCGCAGCGGCATCGCCAAGCTGAAAGTGGGCTACAACCGGGTCTTCGGCTACTATTTCGAGGTCAGCCGCGCCCAGCAGAAAGGCGAGCTGCCAGCGTATTTCATCCGCAAGCAGACCCTGGCCAATGCCGAGCGGTTCATCACGCCGGAGCTGAAGGACTTGGAAGAGAGGATCGCGACGGCTGAGGAGCGTCGGCTGGCGCTGGAGTACGAGCTGTTCCAGCAGGTCAGAGAGCAGATCGCCGCCCAGAGCGAACGGCTACTGTCGACCGCGCACGAAGTGGCCCGCGCTGATTTCAGCGTCAGTCTGGCTGAGGCCGCCGTCCGCTATCATTATGTCAGGCCGCAGGTCAGCGAGGGCGACACGCTCTGCATTGTTGAAGGCCGCCACCCGGTGATTGAGCGGAGCATGGACGCGGGCAGGTTTGTCCCCAACGACGTGCTGCTCGATCAGGAGGCGCAGGAGCTGCTGATCATTACCGGCCCGAACATGGCAGGCAAGTCCACTGTGCTGCGGCAGACCGCCCTCATTGTGCTGATGGCCCACATCGGCAGCTTTGTTCCGGCGGCGCAGGCGGAGATCTGTCTAGTTGACCGCATCTTCACGCGGGTGGGGGCTATGGACGATCTGCGGCGCGGCCAGTCCACCTTCATGGTCGAGATGAACGAGACGGCCAACATCCTCAACAACGCCACCGAGCGCAGCTTGGTCATCCTTGATGAGATCGGGCGCGGCACGTCAACCTATGACGGCCTGGCTATAGCGTGGGCGGTGGCCGAAGAGCTGGCTGATAAGAACGGGCGCGGGGTGAAGACCATGTTCGCCACCCACTACCATGAGCTGACCGACCTGGCGGCCACGCATCCGCGCATTAAGAACTGCTCCATCGCGGTGCGGGAGCACAAGGGCAGCATCATCTTCCTGCACAAGCTCGTCAAAGGAGCCGCCAGCCGCAGCTACGGCATCCAGGTGGCGGCCCTCGCAGGCGTGCCTAAGCAGGTGGTGCAGCGGGCGCAGGAGATACTGGGCAACATCGAGCGGGGCGAGTTCACGCCTGCGGGCGAGCCGACGATTGCCGTGTCTTCGCGCAAGGCAAGGCAGCAGCAGAGCGGAACCTGCCAGCTCTCCCTCTTCCCGCCCAAGGAGGACTGCCTGCGCAAAATCCTGAAAGAGGTGGACCCGGACGACCTCTCGCCCAAGCAGGCGCACGAGCTGGTCTATGAGCTGGTGGAAGAGGCGATGAAGCGGGGGTGAGGGGATGCAGGATGCAGCGCGTCCGATGCCCAGCAGGCCGGATTGCGCTGGATGTATGCCCTGATGCGGTGCAGATCCAAGAGGTTTCCGGTGTGTAGGGGCGGTTCGCGAACCGCCCCTACCGTAATCGGCAAGAACAAGAATGCCGTGCAGATGGTTCGGTATGAACAGGCATTCGCGCTGCCGGGCGCAGAGGGTGACGAAATACGCGCCAGGCTGGGCATAATCATAGCCGGGCAGGCGGATGGAGCGGCGGTGATGGATGTCCGGGGTATAGGGCATGTCCCGTTGTTGGATGATGTTCCGCAGGGGCACGAGGCATTGCGCCTCTGCGCCCAGGATGCAGCGGACGGCAGAGTGCCTTGCGCGGTCACAGCCTAGTGAGGCAGTTTGCCTCACTCTGCTGAGGCAATTCGTCTCACTCTGCTGAGGCAGTTTGCCTCACTAGGCTGAGGCAATTCGTCTCACTCTGCTGAGGCAAATTGCCAGAGGAGGCTGTGGCCAAAATGCGCGGTAGGGGCAGGCCCCTGTGCCTGCCCTTGATGTGCGCCATCCGGGAACGGGCGGCCACGGGGGGCCGCCCCTACGCATCCCCACCAATGCCCTGCAATATGGCGCGGATGATGGCGGCATCCTGATAATCCAGCGGCTCGGAGAGGGCAGCTTCATCTCGTTCACCGCTGAGGATGCGGCGGATGGCGGCTATGAGGTTGCCCCAGCCACGTTCAACCATTTCATTCAAACCCGGCTCTATCTCTTGCCGCAAAGCTGGGTCTGCGCTTGCATGCACCACTGCTGCAATCAGCTCCTCATGCTGCTGCGTCTGTTGCCGCCAAGCTGGGAAGGCCAAGTATGCCTGCCTGCTTTTGGCACGGTACGTAGCAGCTTGGCTGCTCTCTCCTTGCTGGGTGGCGATGTGGGCAAGAAGGTTGTAGATGTTCCATATCTGCGCTGCTGCCGGGTTAAGGGTTTCCTTAATAGCCAATGATTCCTCAGCCAAGCCACGGGCTTCGTCCAAGCGGGCCGGGTCATCAGCCAAGAGGATGGCAAGGTTGCTGAGGGTAACAGCGGCACGGGGTCGACCGTCCGCACCTTGAAAGGCTGCCAATGCCTTGCTGTACCACTGCTCGGCCTCTGCTGCGCGGCCTGTTGCCCAGCAAACTTGGGCGAGCTGATTCCAAGTACCGGCAGCCCCGCCATTGTTAGTGAGCTTCCCCTGTTCCTCATTCAGCCGGGCGGACTGCCGATACGCCTGCTCTGCCGCCTCCCACTGCTTTGCGTCCTGATACACCATGCCAAGCTGGTTCCAGAGTACAGCCTCGCTTGCAGGCTCGTTGATGCGCTGAAAGAAGGATAGGGCTTCTTGGTACTGCTTTGCCGCCTCAGTTAGCTCGCCTTGTCTCCAGGCCAAGGTGCCGAGCTGTCCTTTAATTACCGTCACGCTCCGCGTGTCACGAAGCTCTTTCATGATCTCCAAGCCTGCTTGATAGGCTGCCTTGGCCTCCTTATACCGTCTCTGAGCAGTCAGCATATCAGCCAGATCAGTCCAAGCTGCGCCGGTCTGTAGCCGCACCAAGTCGCTCTGCTCCAAGCGGGCCAGCTCGTCCACCTCCTGTCGGTAGAGCTGCTCCGCCTGCGCAGGCTGGCCTTGGAATGCAAAGCAGCGGCCCAGCCTGTGCAGGGTGAGGCACCGTTGATAGCTGGGGGCCTGCTCCAGCCCTGCTAATATCTCCGCAAAGACCTGCGCTGCCGCTCCGGGCTGACCAGAGCCATAAAGCTGCTCGCCCAGATTGCTGCGGGCAAGAAACCATGCCTGCGAGCCGACTGCGCCGCCCGCCTTGCCTGCCGCCTCAGTCAGTTCCTGATAGTCCCGCTGCATCCCGAAGTTACGGAGAAACTTGTTGACGGCAGCAGCAAAGTCCACGCCCTCTTCGGTGCTTCCTGACTGCAAGGCAGCATGGACAGCCCGGAGCAGGTTGGGCAGCTCGCACTGGGCAACAGCGCGGGCTGCATGGGGGTTCTTACTATCCAAGTGATACAGCGCACCGGAAAGCTGATGGTACGCCTGCCAATAGCGTTCCAGCAGCGGTTCGTATTCCTCCTTAGCCAGCCGCTGCTGCAAGGCCGGGGCCAAGGTCGGGTGGAAGCGCAGAAAGGTTACGTCACTCCCCAGCACGCGCTCGTCCTCCATCAGTCCGGCCCGAAGCAGATGGCTGCGCAGCTCGTGCCAGTCTGCCTCCTCAAAGCCGGTTATGTCCCGTACTATCGCCTCCAAACATCCCCCGGCGAAGACACCCAGCCGAGGCAGCAGCGGCAGGCAGCACTTGGGCAGCCGCTCAATGGACAGCTCCAGCGAGGCCAGCAGACTGCGGTCTTCCCGGTTCACCGGCTGCAAGGCCAGCAACGCCTCCAGCCGCTCGCCCACATCAGAGGCGGCGCGCTCCTTGAGCTGCTGGGCCA